>JBBSSF010000494.1:0-3226 GCA_038242345.1 Hyphomicrobiales bacterium | reverse complement strand
GGTTCGGCCGAAGTGCTCGCCACCATTTCCGGCGGCACCGAGCGCTATGATTATCTGTTCTCGGCCGCGGGCCTGCACACCGACAACATCTCGGTGGCCGACAAGGCCAATGGCAACACCGAGAAGGATCCCTTCGACACCGGCACCCTTCTGGCCAAGGGCGGCTTCCGCCCGACCGAGGATCTGGAGATCGCCGCCGTCGGCCGCTACACCC
This sequence comes from Hyphomicrobiales bacterium, assembly GCA_038242345.1. Lineage (GTDB taxonomy): Bacteria > Pseudomonadota > Alphaproteobacteria > Rhizobiales > Segnochrobactraceae > JBBSSF01. Next base: position 3,012 of record JBBSSF010000494.1, on the reverse strand, counting down.
GCTCGAATTTCTCCGGCGATGGCTACTGGGGCGGCATCGGCGCCGTGGACGACGACTCCTCCACCATCACCAATCAGGGCTATGCCCGGGTGCAGGCGAGCCTGGATACGCTGGAAAAGACCTGGCAGCATGTGCTGGGCGTTGCCATCACCAGCAACGATCAGGAGTATCGTTATGGCCGCTCCAAGGACAGCAGCTTCAACGGCAGCACCGCCAAGGCCGATTATCGCACGAATTACTTTCTCGATACCTCGGCCCTGATCCCGGCCAGCCACGTCTTCACCTTCGGCGCCGATTATCAGCACAATGCCGTGACCTCGTGGAGCGCGTGGAGCGCCGTCGACGAGAGCTATGACGAGGAAAGCCTCGTCGGCCAGTATCAGGTGACGCTGTTCGACAGCCTCGCGCTCACCGGCGCCGTGCGGCAGGACTTCAACCAGAAATTCGACAACGCCACCACCTTCCGCCTGACCGGCGCCTACATTTTCGCCCAGACGGAGACCAAGGTGCGCGGCTCCTATGGCACGGGCGTGAAGAACCCGAGCCTGTTCGAGCTTTATGGCTACACCGGCACCTATCATGGCAATCCGGACCTGAAGCCCGAGGAGGCGCGCGGCTGGGATGTCGGCTTCGATCAGCCGCTGTGGGGCGACCGGATCGAGGCCAACGTGACCTGGTTCGACCAGCGCATTTCCGATCTCATCACCGGCTCCGGCCCGACCTCCATCAACCTGCAGGGCACCTCGACCATCAACGGTCTGGAATTCGGCCTGACGGTCCGCCCCCTCGACACCCTGACCGTGCGCGGCTCTTACACCTGGATGAATGGCGAGGACGCCAATGGCGATGATCTCATCCGCCGGCCGGAGAACAGCGGCAGCGTCAGCGTCAACTATGCCTTTCTGGACCAGAAGGCCAATGTCAACCTGACGGTCGTTTATGTCGGCGCGCAGACTGACAATTTCTACGACGCCTATTATAATACGACGCCGGTGAAGCTGGATCCCTATACGCTGGTCAACCTTGCCGGATCCTATCAGGTGAGCGAGAAGGCGCAGCTTTACGCGCGCGTCGAGAACCTGCTCGATCAGGACTATCAGGAAGCCTACAGCTACGGCTCGCCCGGCATCACCGCCTATGGCGGCGTGAAGGTGACGTTTTGAGCGTAATATCCACTACCTGCGCAGTGGGATATCGGAAAATTTGATTTTTTTATATGGATCTTTAATGCCCCAGCTTTTTAGAGCGTTTGCAATTGCATGCGCAATAATATCTGCGTGGTTGGTTGGGCCAATCATAACTTCATGCATTAAATCTGAAATTTCTAATTTTGATTCTGATTGATCTATTGCATCTTGAATATTGAGTTTCATTATAATTTGTGGAATGCCATTAATAATTTTAGTATCTTCTACTATATTTATATCATTTTGTATTGTAGGAGAATATATGATGCGCCATTCTTTTTCTTCTTTAAATCCGGGATGCTTTATTGAGAGATCTGCGCTATGAAATTTCGCAATTATAGCAGAAAATATTTTATTAGGATCAAATATTTTGATTTTGTCGATCTCCTTATCAAGTAAACAAAAAATTTCTCTGAAAATGCCATCTACAAAATCTTTATCTCCATACATGACTGGAGATGCAAATATCTTGAGTTTATTTTCTTTTTCAAATAAGTCTAGGCAATTGAAAGTTAGTGAAACATTTGTGTTTCCTCCATAAGCTCTCCACATTGATAGTCTGCCGTAGTTTTTTCAGATTTATTATTACGACGTTCACTTAGGGATAATATATACGACAGATGCAATCTGTGATCTTTATGTTCATTTAGCTTTTTGGTGATTCTTTCTGGTAAGTCACCATTGATTTCTTTGAGGGTTTTTTTGAAATTAGATCCGATTTCACTATTGTTCCAAATGTCCATGAGTACAGATTCTCCATATTTAACCTCCGAGTAATCGTTCATAGATTTGCAATTTCTGAGCCAGAATGTCTTATTATTTATTATACTAATTGCCGCTTCGGCGCTGGTGTAGTGAGAGAATTTAAATTTTCGTTCTTTAGCTGTTGCGATACGGTCTGCTTCATATTTAAATAGTACATTATAAAGAAATTCTAGATCTTTGTCCTGCATGTGATTAGTCCTATTGGGATCTATTTTTTAATTTGTAATTATAACACTATAATTTTTTAAACGCCCCCGCCAGCCGCTCCCAGCCGGTTTCATCCGCCGGCAGGCCGAAGCGGAGGCGGCCGGAGAGGCCGGAGAAGGCGCGCACCAGAATGCCCTGTCGGCCCAGTGTCTGGAAGCGGCTGGCGGCGCGGGGGTGGGAGCCGAGGCGGAACAGCGGCGTGCCGCCGGCAATGGCAAAGCCCGCGCCGGAGAGGAGCCCGTCGAGGCGCAGCGCATCGGCTTCCAGCCGGGTGCGGGCGGCGGTCAGCCAGTCGGGATCGGCGAAGGCGGAGCGGCCGGCGGCAATGGCCGGGCCGGAGACGGCCCATGGCCCGAGCATCGCGCGGATGGCGGCGACCAGATCCGGTTCGGCGATCACGAAGCCCAGCCGCACGCCGGCCAGCCCCCAGGCCTTGCCGAAGGAGCGCAGCACGATGGCGCCATGGGGCCGGGCCGGGATCAGGCTCGCCCCGGGCTCCATGACATCGGCGAAGGCCTCGTCGACGATCAGCCAGCCGCCGGCATCCGACAGGCGCCGGGCGACGGCGGCCAGACGGGCCGGGTCGATCAGCCGGCCATCGGGATTGTTCGGGTTGACGACGATGCCGACATCGGCGTCGGCGAGCGCCTCGGGCTCGCTGACGGTGACGATCTCGGCGCCGGCCGCCGACCAGACCCGGGCGTGCTCGCCATAGGTGAAGCCGAGGATGGCGACGCGGCGGGCCGGAATGAGGAGGGGCAGCACCTGAAGGGCGGACTGGGTGCCGGGCACGGCGACGAGGGTATCGTCATCGGCGGCGCCATAGGCGTCGGCGGCATCGCCCTCCAGGGCT
>JBBSSF010000493.1:0-3231 GCA_038242345.1 Hyphomicrobiales bacterium | reverse complement strand
GCCTGATGCCGCGCCAGCCGCACCGCCATGGTGCGCAGCCCGCGCATGGCCAGAAAGATGTCATCCGGGCCGGTGTGGAGGCCCAGCTGGCGATAGGTGGCGGCGAGCTTCGGCCACACAGCCGGGCCGGCGGCAACGGTGCCGATCATCGTGTCCGAATGGCCGGAAATATATTTCGTGGCTGCCTGAATCGACAGGTCGATGCCATGGGCGATGGGCTTGAAGAACAGCGGCGTGGCCCAGGTGTAGTCAATCAGGGTGACGAGACCGCGCGCCCGGGCGAGTGCTGCGATTTTGGGCACATCCTGCATCTCGAAGGTGAGAGAGCCGGGGGCTTCCAGGAACAGCGCGCGGGTATTGGGGCGGAACAGGTCGACGATGCCCTCACCAAGGGCTGGGTCATAATAACTCACCTCGACGCCGAATCGCTTCAGGAATCCCTCGGCGAAGGCGCGGGTCGGGCCGTAGACCGTGTCGACCACGAGAATGTGATCCCCAGCTGACAGCACGCTGAGACAGGCCACCGTGCACGCGGCCAGGCCCGACGGGGTGATCTTCGTGCCCGCCGCGCCCTCCAGGCCGGAGATCGCCCGTTCCAGCGCCTCGCTGGTGGGCGTGCCCTGACGACCATAGGTGTAGGGCGCCTGATTGGACAGGAAGGAGTCCGGCGTCTCGAACAGCACCGTCGAGGCATGAACCACCGGCGGGTTCACGAAGCCATGGAAGGCCCGGGGATCATTGCCGGAATGGATGAGGCGGGTTTCGTCGGAGAGATCAGGCGTGGTGGCAGGATCGGTCATGTCGGGTCCGGGAGGAGGGCGCGCGCGGCAGGCTGGCCCGGCCCGCGGGTGCAGGCCGGAGACGCGACCTATTGATCCGTCCATCCGATCCTGCGCGCAACCCCTTGACCCGATCCGGCTGCGGCCGCGAGATTGCGGCGAATGCATCCGGAGGCGCACCGCCATCCGGTCCCGGGGGCGATCGGCCGCCCTGGTTTCCGCGCCCTCTGCGGCAACCTGCGACCCGATGACCACAGGACGATGTCGGAAATGCGGCATACGGATTGCATTGTAGTCACGTATCGGCCGCTCCCCCCGGGGCGGTTCCTACGTGGCGGACGACCCCTGCCGGGATCGCCCCGGTCCGGTCGGGATCAGCCGGCGCCTGTCCTTCAGGCGCGGGGCTGTCCGGATCAGGTGGCGGTGTCCGGTCATCCGGATGACGACGCGTCACCCACGTGACTGACAAAACGCAGCAAGAGGCCGCGACATGAAATTCAAGTTCCTGCCGATGATGATCGGAGCCGCTCTCGGTTTTGCCGCGACGGCCGCCGGCGCCGGCACGCTCGAGGACGTCAAGGCGAAGGGGTTCGTGCAGTGCGGCGTGAACACCGGTCTGCCCGGTTTCGCTGCCCCTGACGACAAGGGCAACTGGAGCGGCTTCGACATCGATTACTGCCGCGCCTATGCCGCCGCGATCTTCAATGATCCGACCAAGGTGAAGTTTACCCCGCTGTCCGCCAAGGAGCGCTTCACCGCGCTGCAGTCCGGCGAAATCGACGTGCTGGTGCGCAACACGACCTGGACGATGAGCCGCGATACCCAGTTCGGCCTGATGTTCACCGGCGTGAACTATTATGACGGCCAGGGCTTCATGGTCCGCAAGTCGCTGAACATCACCTCGGCGATGGAGCTGTCGGGCGCCTCTGTCTGCGTCCAGACCGGCACCACCACCGAGCTGAACCTCGCCGACTTCTTCCGCGCCAAGAACATGGACTACAAGCCGGTCGTGTTCGAGAAGCTGGAAGAGGTGAACTCGGCCTATGATTCCGGCCGCTGCGACGCCCTCACCACCGACGCCTCGGGCCTCTATGCGACCCGCCTGAAGCTCGCCAACCCGGATGAGCATGTGGTTCTGCCGGAGATCATCTCCAAGGAGCCGCTCGGCCCGGTCGTCCGCCAGGGCGATGACAAGTGGTTCTCGCTTATCAAGTGGGTCGGCTTCGCCCTCGTCGACGCGGAAGAGTTCGGCATCACCTCCAAGAATGTCGACGAGATGCTGGGGTCCACCAACCCGGACATCAAGCGCTTCCTCGGCGTTGATGGCGACTACGGTGCGGCGATCGGCCTGTCCAAGGACTGGACCGTCAACATCATCAAGGGCGTCGGCAATTATGGCGAGGTCTTCGAGCGCAACATCGGCGTAGGCTCCCCGCTCGGCATCGCCCGCGGCGAGAACGCCCTGTGGACCAATGGCGGTCTCCAGTACGCCCCGCCGGTTCGCTGATCTCCCTGTGATCTGAGCGCCATCCGGCTGCGTCCCCCGGGCGCGCCGGATGTCGTGGAGGGCGTGCCGGTCAGGCCGGCACGCCAGTCTCTCGGACGTCGGCGAGACGGGACGCACGGACCAGCCCCGGAATCCCGCGAAGGGGATTTGATCGGGTCGGGGTCTTTTTGTTTCGTTTGTCGGCCGATCCACCGGAGCACCCTCTCGGATCCTGCCGGTCCCGGGTGCTCCTGTCGCCGCACGCAAGGAGCCCCCGCCCAGATGTCGGATCCGCGCTATGATCAGGGACCACCGCCGAGTGGAACCTCCTGGTTCTACGATCCCAAGGTCCGCGCCGTCGCCTTCCAGATCCTGGTGATCGCGATCGTCGTCGCCCTCGGCTACGAAATCGTCATGAACGCGAAGGACAACCTTCAGCGTCAGAACATCGCGTCCGGTTTCGGATTCCTGTCCAACCGCGCCGGCTTCGACATTTCCCAGACCCTGATCGCCTACACGACCGATTCCACCTATGGTCGGGCCTTCCTGGTCGGGCTCCTCAACACGCTGCTGGTCGCCTTCGTCGGCATCATCCTTGCCACCATCCTCGGCTTCGTGGTCGGCATCGCCCGCCTGTCTCATAACTGGCTGGTGCGCACGACGGCGACGAGCTTCGTCGAGGTGGTCCGCAACGTTCCCCTGCTGCTCCAGCTCTTCTTCTGGTATTTCGCGGTGGTGAAGACCCTGCCGCAGCCGCGCCAGAGCATAGAGCTCGCCTATGACGTCTTCATCAACAACCGCGGCCTCTACATGCCCCGGCCGGTCTGGGGTGCGGGCTCCGAGGCGGTCGGCATCGCCCTGGTGATCGCGGTCGTGGTCGCCATCGTCGTGCGGGCCTGGGCGCACCGGCGCCAGGAGGCCACCGGCGCGCAGTTCCCGGTCGGCTGGGCGACCCTCGGTCTCGTC
>JBBSSF010000492.1:0-3235 GCA_038242345.1 Hyphomicrobiales bacterium | reverse complement strand
GGCGGCCAGCAGGCCCGGCATCGCCGACCAGGTGAGCGCCCCGGAATAGCCGGCCAGAATCGCGGTGAAGGTGGCGACCGCCACCGGATAGCCCTTGGGGTTGGTGAGGCCGAAGACGAGGCCATGGGCGAGCGGATTGCGCCGGTCCTGCTCCACGGCGCCATCGGCGCGCCGCCGGGCGGTGGCCGCGCGCCAGCCGAGATGGAAGAGATAGAGGCCGCAGACGAGGCCGAGAATGTCGAACACCAGCGAGCCGATGGCCCGTGCCCCCAGGATCGCGACGAGGGCGAGGCTGACCCAGATCACGTCGCCGACGAAGTGGCCGCACAGGAAGGTGGCGCCGGCGCGCCGGCCGCGGGCCGCGCCGATGCCGAACACCGCCAGCACGGCAGGGCCCGGCATGATGCCATAGGTGAAGCCGGCAAGACATGCGGCAGCGAGGACGGGGGTGGTCATCGGGGCAGACCCTTGGGGAGGGGGAACGGGCCCGGCACCTGCCGGCGCGCCGCCCCGGGCATCGGGGGACGTCTCCAGTATGCTGCGCTTTCGCATCTGCGCAATCGCCTGCGACGTGCCTTTCCGCAGCCGGAATTTATCCGCTACAAGGAAGGCAGCTTCACCGGCGCGCGGCCGGCCCGGGCGGGACCCCGGACGGCGCCGCACCAGCGGATGGACAATGATGGACGGGCAGTCCGAGGCCGACAGGGCGCACCATGCGACGCTTACCGAGGAAATCCACGCCCGCATCCGCAACGATATCCTGATCGGCGCGCTGCGGCCGGCCGACAAGCTGAAGCTGGAGGAGCTGAAGGAGCGCTACGACGTCTCCGTCAACACCCTGCGCGAGACGCTCTCCCGGCTGGTTTCCGAAGGTCTGGTGGCGGCCGAGGGCCAGCGCGGCTTCATGGTGGTACCCGCCTCCATCGCCGACCTGCGCGAGGTCATCGACGTCCGCAACCTGCTCGAATGCCATGCGGCGCGGCTGTCGCTGGACCATGCCGATCTCGAATGGGAAGGCCGGCTGGTTGCCGCCTATCACAAGCTGTCCAAGGTGGAGGCGGCGCTGGCCGAGGATCCGGAGCGCAACGCGCCGCTGCTGGAAACCTACAACCGCGCCTTCCATGCCGCCCTCATCTCCGCCTGCGGCTCGCGCTGGCTGATGACCCTGCACGGCATGATGTATGACCAGAGCCTGCGCTATCGCATGCTCTCCTTCGAGATCGCCAATTTTCCGCGCGAGCGCTCGCGCGAGGAGCATCACGAGATCCTGGAGGCGGCACTTGCCCGCGATGCCGAGCGGCTGACCAGCGTCATCGCCGCCCACATCCTGAAGGGTGCCGATCTCTATGGCACCGATGGCGGTGCTGCCGACCGGGCGCGGGCGAAGCGCAAGGCGCGGGGCTGATCCCGCGGCCGGATCCGGACCGGGGGATCCGGGGCCGGGCGCTCAGGCCGGCGGGCCGAACTCCGCGATCACCGCATCGACGAAGCTGCGCACCTTGACCGTTGGCCGCCGGCCGGCCGGATAGAGCACGGCCATCGGCCGCGCCGGGCCGTCATGATCCGGCAGGACGCGGACGAGGCGGCCGGCGGCGATCTCCGGCCGGAGCACGGATTCCGGGCCCAGCACGATGCCCTGTCCGGCAAGGGCGGCCTGCATCAGCGCCTTCCAGTCATTGCTGCGGAAGCGCCCGCGCACCGCCACCTCCTCGGACCTGCCATCCCGGCTGAACACCCAGCGGCAGGGCAGCGACGGCGACCAGTAGGCGTAGGCGAGGCAGGAATGCCGCGTCAGCTCCGCCGGGGTCTGCGGCGTGCCATGGGCGGCCAGATAGGCGGGCGATGCGCAGGCAATCGGCCGGTAGGGCCGCAGCGGATGGGCGATCAGTCCGGCTTCCTCCTGCTCGCCGATGCGGATCAGCACTTCCACCCCTTCTTCCAGCGGATCGACGAAGCGGTCGCTGAGGGTCAGCTCGATTTCCGTCTCGGGAAAGCGGTCGAGATAGCGCAGCACGAACGGGGTGAGGCAGAAGGCGCCGAAGGTGAGCGGCGCGTTCACCCGGATCACGCCCTTCGGCCGGCTGCGCATCTCGTGGGCCAGCGCCTCGGCGGATTCCACCTCCGCCAGCACCAGCCGGCAGCGGTCATAGAAGGCGCGGCCGATGTCGGTGAGGCTCTGGCGCCGGGTGGTGCGGCTCAGAAGCGTCGCGCCCAGCCGGTCCTCCAGGGACACCACATGCTTGGCCACCATCTGCGGCGACATCCCGAGCATGTCGGCAGCCGCCGCAAAAGAGCCCAGATCCGCCGCCTTCAGGAACACGGCCATGCTGGTCAACCGGTCCATCATTCCCTCCTGAGAGTTGGGAGTTTCCTGTCAGATTGGCAATTTATCACCTCCGGATGGGGAATTAGCGTCTCTCCCATCGGAAATCTCCGGGGAGAGCCAGACCATGAAAATCGGTGTGATCGGCGCGGGATATGTCGGGCGGACGGTGGGCCGGCTGGCGGTGCTGGCGGGCCATGAGGTGATGGTGAGCAATTCCCGCGGGCCGCAGACCCTGTTCAGCCTGTCCCACGCTACGGGCTGCAAGGCCGGCACGGTTGCCGAGGCGGTGGCCTTCGGCGAGGTGGTGGTCGTGGCGGTGCCGCTGTCGGCCTATCAGTCCGTGCCGGTGGCGCCGCTTGCCGGCAAGGTGGTGATCGACGCCAACAACTATTATCCCGCCCGCGACGGCCACATTCCGGCGCTTGATCGCGGCGAGACGACCACCAGCGAGCTTCTCGCGGCCCATCTGCCGGGCGCGCGGGTCGTGAAGGCCTTCAACGCCATCCGGATGGTGGATCTGGAGCAGGACGGCCGTCCGGCCGGAGACCCGGACCGGCACGCCCTGCCGATTGCCGGCGATGAGGCCGCGGGCAAGGCGATCGCGGCAGGGCTGCTCGACAGCTTCGGCTTCGATGTCGTGGACGTGGGGCCGCTTGCCGAGGGCTGGCGCTTCGAGCGCGGCCGGCCGGCCTATTGCGTGCCGATGACGCGGGGCGTTCTCTTGCGCACCCTCGCGGAGACACGGCGGGAGGACGTGCCGGCCTGATCGCTGCTTCGGGGGCATCTGCCCCCGGACCCCTTCGCGGGCGGCGCCGCCGCCCCCCCCCCCCCGTGATTCTTCCATTGTAAAAATAATGGGGGGGGCGGGGGGGGTGCCAGCGGGGGGGGTCGGGCGGCCGCCCGCGTGCG
>JBBSSF010000491.1:0-3245 GCA_038242345.1 Hyphomicrobiales bacterium | reverse complement strand
CGGGCGGGCGGGCGGCGGCACCGGCTCCGGCGGAAGCCGGTCCTCGGCGGGATGGGGCGGCTCGGGCATCCGCGGCGGCTCGGCCGGGCGGCCATGATCGACGGCGGGATGGGGCCGCTCCTGCGCGGGATGGACCCGCGCCGGCTCGGCCATCGGCAGCGGCGGCATCGGCTCGGGCGGCATCGCCTCGCGCACCGGCTCGGGCGGGGCTGGCGGGCGCTCGGCCGCGACCGGCAGGGGCGGACGCTGGACGGACGGCTCGGTTTGCGGATCGAACAGATCGTCCTCCTCCGCCGCGGCCGGCAGGGCCATGGCGGAACTGGCGGCATTGCTCACCGGGCGATGGAAGCTCGCCGCGGCACCGCGCACGATGCTCTGCTCGACGACCACGTCTCCCGGGCCGCCGATCAGGATCAGATGCTCCACCGTATCGCGCCGGATGAGCAGCAGACGGCGCCGGCCGTCGATGTCGAGGCTGTCCATGATCGACAGCCGCTGCTGGCGCGCCCGTCCCCCCTGCCCGCGACGGCCACCGGCATACCAGCGCACGGCAAGGAACGCGCCGCCGATCAGCACGAGGGCCACGATCAGGGCCACCAGGTACTGCACCACGCCCAACTCTCCACTCATCGCTCGATAATCCGCGTGCCGGAACCGCCAGCCGGTCACCGGGCCCTCGTGCAGGATCGATTCCCGATTTCGATCCTGCACGCAATGGCGATGATTCGATGGCATCCCGTCAGATCATCCGCAACACTGCGGGAACGTGCCGAAACACCGCCGGATCCGGCCCTCCGCCCTCCGGAAAGGACGCCCGCCCCGGCCAATCCGGGAATCGGGGCGCCGGAGCTAACGCTTTCTCAAAGGAAGAATGCTTGCCTATGCTGGAGCCCGGCGGACAGGGCCGCAAGCAACCGGATTGTGTCGTGACAGTCGCATTCTCCCGGCCAGGATGCGCCTGTCCCCGTCCCGCAGGCGGCAGTCGGGCGACAGGCGCATCTTCCCTGTGGTAGGTCTTCGGACAGGCCCCGGGATCGGTCGAGGATGCGCGACGGGGACACGGGAACGATGAGCGATGTCATGGCGCGCGCGCGCGGACCAGGGGGCGGAATGAAGGCCGGAATCGGATCCGTCAACGTGATGCTTCTGACGGGCCTGGTCCTGCTGCTCGCCACCGGCGCGGGGCTGATGGCCTTCCTTGATCCGGCCACCGCCGAGCCCGTGCTTCTGGCCATTCTCGGCCTGCTCGCCGTCCTCGGCGTGGCGGCGCTGTTCGCCTTTGCCTCGGGGCTCGCCCGGTTCGGCGCCGAGACCGAGCGCGCCGCCCGGCCGCTGCCCCAGCAGCCGCAGCCGCTCGGCACCGACCTCATCGACACCCAGCCCGAAGCCGTGCTCGTCACCGAAACCGACGGCCGGCCGCTCTATGGCAACCCGGCCTTTCTGGCGCTGGCGGATTCCGGCGGCGAGCTGCGCTCCATCGACCGCCTGTTCGCCGGCGATCCCTCGGCCAGCGAGGCGGTGTTCCGCATCGCCCGCCGGCTGCGCGAGGGCGCGGCCAGCGACCAGGTGGTGCGCCTGCCGCGCTCCGGCACCGGGCCGGAAGCCGCCGCCCGCTGGCTGCGCATCGCCGGCCGCCCCGCCACCGCCGCCAGCCGGCTGGTCTGGGTGTGGACCATCGCCGATGTCACCCATGAGCGGCGCGAGCAGGAAGCCGGCTTCCAGCAGCTCCAGCAGGTCGTCACCTTCCTCGACCACGCGCCCGCCGGCTTCTTCGCCTCCGATGCCACCGGCGCCATCCGCTATTTCAACGCCACCCTGGCCGAGTGGCTGGGCTACGACCTCGCCGAGCTGGATCTGTCGCGCCTGACCTTGTCGAGCCTCGTGCCCGGCGACGGCGCGGAACTGCTGTCCGCCCTCACCGGCTCGCCTGGCGAGGTGCGCACCGAATTCGTCGACATCGACCTGAAGCGGCGCAACGGCACCCGTCTGCCCGCCCGCCTGATCCATCGCACCACCTTCGGCCTTGGCGGCCGGCCGGGCGATTCGCGCACCCTCGTCCTCAACCGCTCGCCGGGCGAGGACGCCTCGGAAACCGTGCGCGCGGCGGAAGTGCGCTTCGCCCGCTTCTTCAACAACACCCCGATCGCCATCGCTGCCCTCGACCGTCAGGGCCGGGTGGGCCGCACCAATGCCGCCTTCGCCCGCCTGTTCGGCGCCGAGGCGGCGGCCGGCCGGCCCATCGAGGGCGCCATTGCCGAGGCCGACCGGGCCCGGGTGCTGGAGGCGATCGCCGCCTCCTGCGCCCGCGCCGGCGAGCCGCGCCATGTGGATGCCAATCTGGCCGGCTCTCCCAAGCGCTCGGTGCGCTTCTATCTGTCCGGCGTCACCGACGGCTCGGCCACCGATGACGAGGCGGCCATCGCCTATGTGCTGGAGACCACCGAGCAGCGGGCGCTGGAGGAGCAGTTCGCCCAGAGCCAGAAGATGCAGGCCATCGGCGAGCTGGCGGGCGGCATCGCCCACGAGTTCCGCAACGTGCTCCAGGGCATCGTCGGCTTCTCGGACCTCCTGCTCCAGAGTCATCGCCCGTCGGATCCGTCCTATGCCGACATCCAGCAGATCAGCCAGAATGCCGCCCGGGCGACCTCGGTGGTCGAGCAGCTGCTTGCCTATTCGCGCCAGCAGACGCTGCGGCCGCGCAAGCTCGCCCTCAATGACGTGATCGCCGATCTGGCCATCACCCTCGGCCGGCTCATCGGCGAGCGGGTGGAGCTGAAGACCGTGCACGGCCGCGATCTCTGGCCGGTGATGGCGGACCCGACCCAGTTCACCCAGGTCATCATGAACCTGGCGGTGAATGCCCGCGATGCCATGCCCGATGGCGGCAAGCTCACCATCCGCACCTCGAATCTCACCGCCGCGGAAGCCCGCGCCCGCTTCGGCGAGCGCGACATGCCGGACCAGGATTTCGTCATCATCGACGTGTCCGACACCGGCAAGGGCATCCCGCCCGAGGTGATGGCCCAGATCTTCGAGCCCTTCTTCACCACGAAGGAAGTGGGCAAGGGCACCGGTCTCGGCCTCTCCACCGTGGACGGCATCATCCGGCAGACCGGCGGCTTCATCATTCCCGAATCGGAAGTGGGCGTCGGCACCATTTTCCAGATCCTGCTGCCGCGCTATCGCGCGGATCAGGCGAGCGCTCCGGCGCCGCGTCGCATCCCGGTCGAGATCGCCGCCGGCCG
>JBBSSF010000490.1:0-3245 GCA_038242345.1 Hyphomicrobiales bacterium | reverse complement strand
TGGTGATCGCCACCGGCGGGCTCTCCATCCCGAAGATGGGGGCGACGGACTTCGCCCATAAGACGGCCCGCCGCTTCGGCCTCGCCGTCACGCCGGTGAAGCCGGGTCTCGTGCCCTTCACCCTGTCGGAGGCCGTGCGGGAGACCGCCCGGGAACTGGCCGGCGTGGCGACGGACGCGGTCATCGGCATCGGCAAGCGCACCTTCCGGGAAGCGCTGCTCTTCACCCATCGCGGCCTCTCCGGCCCGGCCATCCTGCAGATCTCGTCCTACTGGGCCCCCGGAACGCCGGTCAGCATCGACCTCGCCCCGGGCCTGGACGTGCTCGGCCTCCTGAAGGAGGGCCGCAGCCGCCGGCCGAAGGCGGAGGCGCGCAGCATCCTCGCCGAGATCCTGCCGGCCCGTCTCGCCGCCAGCCTCGCCACCGAGGCCGGCATCGCCGGCCCGATCGGCGCCATTTCCGACCGGGCGCTGACAGGCCTCGCCGACCGGGTGTCGCGCTGGACCATCGTGCCGGCGGGCACGGAAGGCTTCGCCAAGGCGGAGGTGACCGTCGGCGGGGTGGACACCGCCGGCCTGTCGTCGAAGACCCTGGAAGCGACGGCCGTGCCCGGCCTGCATTTCATCGGCGAAGGCGTCGATGTGACGGGCTGGCTCGGCGGCTACAATTTCCAGTGGGCCTGGTCGAGCGGCTGGTGTGCCGGTCAGGCAATCGCCGCCTGATGCCAAAGGTCCTTGAAAAGGAGCCTTTGGTATTCCGATGCGGATTTCTCATGTCCTTGGGGCATATGAGAAATCCGCTGTCCTTCAGGCGCTAGAGCATTTTCAAGCGAAGTGGATACCGGTTCGCATGAAGAAAATGCGTCACCTCAATAATCTAGAGCGCTTTCCGGTGAGCCGGAGCGAACGGAAAACGCTCTAAGGTGCGGTCAGCACCTCGTGCGCCTGGTATGATGCCAGAGGATCCGGGAAAGGATCCCTCGGCATGACGATGCGGGTGTCTCCTGCCATCCGGCATCCGACCGGGCACGCAAGTGCGGTCGGCACGTCAGGCATCTCGCATGACGTCCGGGGTGCAGCCGGTGCACCGACTGCCGGTCCGCTCACCGGGACAGGATCGCGACGGCCCGGGCGCCGGAAAGACCTGCTTCCCGTCCGTCCTCTGAAGCCGGCTCAGACAGCCACGGAATGCCGGGCCTTGCCGGTGGCGAGATAGGCGTCGAAGGCCGCCGCCACCACCCGGGCGACCGGCCGGCCACGCGGGGTGACGGTCACCCGGCCGCCGCTCACCCCGGCGATGCCGTCTTCCACCACCCGGTCGAGGGCGGGGCGCCAGTCACCGAGAAGGGCGACGGGCAGGGCCAGTTCGGCGGCAACGGCATCGGTGTCGACGGCGAAATCGGTCATCAGCCGCTCGATGACGGCGGCGCGCAGCCGGTCCTCGTCGGAAAAGGCGTGGCCGCGCACGATGGGCGGCTCGCCGGCCCGCACCAGGCGTTCCCAGCCACCCATGTCCGGCATGTTCTGCGCAAAGCCCATGGGCAGCTTGCCGATGGAGGACGGGCCGAAGCCGACAAGGGCGGGCGCGGCGTCGGTGGTGTAGCCCTGGAAATTGCGCTTCAGGGTGCCCGCCGCGGCCTGATCGGCCATGGCGTCGCCGGGGCGGACGAAATGGTCGATGCCCACCGGGCGATAGCCGCGCGCCATCAGGGTGTCGCGCATGATCTCTTCCAGCGCGATGCGCTCGACGGCGCCGGGCAGGGCAGCCTCGTCGATCATCTTCTGGTTCGCCTTCATCCACGGCACATGGGCATAGCCGAACACGGCCAGCCGGTCGGGGGCCAGATCGGCGGCGCATTCGGCGGTCCGCCGCACGGTCTCGGCCGACTGGTGCGGCAGGCCGTAGATGAGGTCGAAATTGAGGGAGGTGATGCCGGCCCCGCGCAGCAGGGTGACGGCGCGTTCCACCATCTCCACCGGCTGCACCCGGTGGATCGCCTCCTGCACCTGCGGCTCGACATCCTGCACGCCGAGGCTCGCCCGGGTGATGCCGACCCCGGCCAGCGTCTCCACCAGCCGCGCGTCGACAAGGCGCGGATCCAGCTCGATGGCGTGCTCCATGTCGGGCAGGAAGTCGAAGCGGGCGCGAAGCCGGTCAACCACGGCGCGGAAGCAGTCCGCCGGCAGCATGGAGGGCGTGCCGCCGCCCCAGTGGATATGGCTGACGGGCAGCGGCCGGCCGATCAGCCGGGCGATGAGGTCGATCTCGTCCAGAAGCACGGCGGCAAAGGCGCGGACGGGCTCGTCGCGATGGGTCGCCTTGGTGTGGCAGCCGCAATAGGCGCAGAGATCCCGGCAGAAGGGGACATGCAGATAGAGCGACAGGCGCGTCTCCGGCGCGGCCCCGAGGCCGGCAAGCCAGCCGCGATAGACATCGGGCCCGACGGCCGCCGAGAAATGGGGCGCGGTCGGATAGGAGGTATAGCGCGGCACCGCCGAACGGGCGTGCGCCAGGAGAACCGGATCGGGATCGGCGAGGAGGTGCTGCATGGCAACAGGAGATGACGCACGGGCGCGCGGCTGTCCTTGACCCGGGTCAAGGGGAGGGTGGAGAGCGGAAAAGCCGGCCCGCCCGGGCCATCCCGAGGCGGCCGCCGCACCGGTGCCCTGTCCACGAGAGAACGGGACAGGCGCTCCCGCCCGTCCGCCGTCTCCGGGATCCCGTCATACCAGGCACGCGAAGTGCTGACCGCACCGCGCACCTGAAGAACAGCGGATTTCTCATATTCTCCAATAGCATGAGAAATCCGTATCGGAATACCAAAGAGTCCTTTTCAAGGATCTTTGGTATCACAGGATCTTCTGCCCCGTCTTCTTCCAGTCGGCGAGGAACAGGGCGAGGCCCTTGTCGGTGAGCGGGTGGTTCACCAGCCCGCGCAGCACCGCCGGCGGGATCGTCGCCACGTCGGCGCCCGCCATGGCCGCCAGCTTCACATGGTTCGGCGAGCGGATCGAGGCGGCGAGGATTTCCGTCGTGAAGGACTCATAATGGTCATAGATGGTGCGGATCTCGCGGATCAGCTCCATGCCGTCGACGCCGGTGTCGTCGATCCGGCCGATGAAGGGCGAGACGAAGGCTGCCCCGGCCTTGGCGCACAGCAGCGCCTGATTGGCCGAGAAGCACAGCGTCATGTTGACGAGGAAGCCCTCGCCGGCGAGCACCCGGCAGGCCCGGAGCCCGTCCCA
>JBBSSF010000489.1:0-3246 GCA_038242345.1 Hyphomicrobiales bacterium | reverse complement strand
GCCAGCGCCGCCACCGCCCGGCTGGCGCGGGCGAGCTCGTCGGCGGTCATCTGCTCGAAATCCCGGCTGGCGAGCTGCTCCCGGTCCGAGGCGGTGAGCTGGGCGTCCAGCTCCATCCGCTCGGTCTCGGGCTCCGGCCGCTTCGGCCGCTCCGGCGTCAGCGCCGCCTCGGCCCGGCGCCGGGCCGCATCGGGCTTCTGGCTGCCGGGGCGCGGCGGGGCGACGGGCGACATCAGCTCGATCAGCCGTTCCGCCCCGCCACGGGCCTGCCAGAAGGCATCGAACACCGCGGTGAAGACATCGGTCTGGTCATGGCGGGTGACGAGGCTGGCATGGAGCGCCCGGAACACGTCGTCACGCCGGTCGAGGCCGACGGCGAGCACGGCCTCGGTCGCCCGGATCATGCCCGACGGGCCGACGGGCAGGCCGGCCGCCGCGAGCGCCCGGCAGAACCGCACCAGCTTGTCGAGGAGGCGCGACGCGGCGGCATCGCTCTCCGGCACGGGAAGCGGCGGCATGGCGGATCAGGCCACGGCGGCGAGGCCGCGCCGCATGTCGTCGACCAGGGCCACCACCCGGGAGCGGGCCAGCCGCGCGATGTCGTCCTGATATTTGAGGAGCACGCCGAGGGTGTCGGAGACCACCTCCGGATCAAGGGCGATCTGGTCGAGTTCGGCAAGGGCTGCCGCCCAGTCGAGGGTTTCGGCCACCCCCGGGCGCTTGAACAGGTCCTCCCGGCGCAGCCGCTCGACGAAGGCCACCACCTCGCGGGCCAGCTGCGCCCCGGCGCCGGGCACCTTGCGGCGCACGATCTCCAGCTCCCGGGCGGCATCGGGATAGTCCACCCAGTGATAGAGGCAGCGCCGCTTGAGGGCGTCGTGGATCTCGCGGGTGCGGTTGGAGGTGATGAGGGTGATCGGCGGCGCGGGGGCGGCCAGCGTGCCGAGCTCGGGGATGGTCACCTGGGAATCGGCCAGCACTTCCAGCAGATAGGCCTCGAAGGCCTCGTCGGCCCGGTCCAGCTCGTCGATGAGGAAGACCGGCGGGCCGGCGAGATCCGGTTCGAGGGCCTGAAGCACCGGCCGCTTGATGAGGAAGCGCTCGGAGAACACGTCGGCGGCAAGCTGGGAGCGGTCGGTCTCGCCGGCGGCCTCGGCCAGCCGGATCTCCACCATCTGGGCGGCATAGTTCCACTCATAGACCGCGCCGGATACGTCCAGCCCCTCATAGCATTGCAGCCGCACCAGGCGGCGGCCGAGGGTGGCGGAGAGCACGCGGGCGATCTCGGTCTTGCCGACGCCGGCGTCGCCTTCGAGGAACAGCGGCCGCTTCAGCTTCAGCGCCAGGAACAGCACGGTGGCAAGCGACCGGTCGGCCACATAGCCGCCGGCCTCAAGCAGGCCGAGGGTGGCGTCGATGGACCCGGGCAGGGGATGCGGAGCGGACATCGGGGTCTTCCCTCTCGACGCGGCGCGCGGGGCCCCGGACGACCGGGATGCCGGTGCGGGCGGACCTGCGCGCCATCAGGAACCCGGAGCCGCCTGCCGTGCGCGGGGGGCGAACGGACGGGGCACCCGGGGGCGCCGGGGATCATAGCGCGCCTCGCGCCCGGGGGGCAGCGGGCCGTGTGGCCGCTGCCGGGAAAGCCTCCGGATATGGGGATTGGGGCGCTGCCCGGGGACGGGAGGGCTGGGGGATCAGAGCCGGGCGATCATCTCGGCGTCGCCGCCATGGATGATGCGGCCGCGCCCGCCGGTGAGCGCCGGGATCACGTCCTCGGCGCGCTGGGCGGTCAGATAGTCGACCTCCATGCCCGGCCGGATGAAGGCCTGCGCCGACATGTGATGCAGCAGGTCCATCAGCGGCCCCCAGAAGCCGTTGATGTCGAACAGCAGGATCGGCTTGGAATGACGGCCGAGCTGGGACCAGGTCATCATCTCGATGACCTCCTCCAGGGTGCCGACGCCGCCCGGCAGGGCCACGAAGGCATCGGAATGCTCGAACATCAGCCGCTTGCGCTCGTGCATGTCCTTGGTGACGATGAGTTCGGTGACCTCGGACAGCATCCGTTCGCGGTCGCGCAGGAACTGGGGGATGATGCCGGTGACGGCACCGCCATGGGCGAGCGCATTGTGGGCGATGGTGCCCATCAGGCCGACGGAGCCGCCGCCATAGACGAGGCGCAGCCCGGATTCGGCCAGACGCCGGCCCAGCTCGGCAGCCGCCAGCGCATAGGCCGGGTCATTTCCCACGCCCGATCCGCAATAGACGCACACGCTTCTGATCGTGCTCATGGAACTCCCAACCACCCTGCCGGAGCCGCAGGGACATCGGGACGCGCGACATGATCCGCCCGGCGGAACGATCCGGGCGGCGGGCCGGCATCCCCTGTTGCTGCGACGCGACCGATTCTCTCGCGCCGCACCGGGGGCCGTCAAGGGCGTGGGACCGGGTCGGGGTCATCCTTTCCGCTTGGGGAAGCGGCCGGAACGGGACGCCGCCCGGCCCCGGCAGGGCGGCGTCCGGTGTGTCATACCAAGGATCCTTGAAAAGGACTCTTTGGTATTCCGATGCAGGTTTTCCATGCCTTTGGGGCATATGGAAAATCTGCTGATCTTCAGGCGCACGGTGCGGTCGGCACCTGCGTGCCTGGACTCAGGGAATGCGCGGGCCGCCGCCCCGGAAGAGGGACGAGACCAGCGACAGGGCGAACAGGATGATGGCCACGAAGAAGATGATCTTGGCGATGCCGATGGCCGTGCCGGCGATGCCGCCGAAGCCGAGGATGGCCGCGATCAGGGCGATGACGAGAAAGGTGAGAGCCCAGCTCAGCATAGTAAGCCTCCGTTGAAGATCGGCCATGCCGGAGGGATCGGCCCGTTCACGGGCCGGGTCCGGAAAGGAAGACACGCTTGATCTTCCGTGGATCCGCCTTGCCCGGAAGTGTCGGTGCGACATCTCGGGGGGCGGGATCCTGTCATGGCCGGCTGCACCGGATGTCCCGCCCGGGATGGGCGAGGCATCTTCTGGCGTCGTCTTGCTGTCTGCCGGGGATAACGCGGCAGGACGCGATCCGTTGCATGGGATCTGTCCGCCGGGGCCGTGTTTCGGGCCGGCCCGTCCGCGGGCGGGCCATCGCGCGGGGCGTCCCCGGGCCCGCCATCGGAGCACGGGGGGAAGGGGAGGCGCGTCAGACCAGGCGCCCGAAGTGCGGACCGCACCTTAGCACCTGAAGGGCGGCAGATG
>JBBSSF010000488.1:0-3259 GCA_038242345.1 Hyphomicrobiales bacterium | reverse complement strand
CTCCGCCACCCGGGGCGGCGCCACCAGCGTCGAGGGCACCGGCGTCAGCCCGGCGCGGGCGAATTCCGACGTGCCATGGGGCAGCGGTGCCGAGGTCTCGTTCACCGCGTCCAGCAGGTCGAAGGTGGCGACATTGCAGACGCATTCGCCGGTCGCCTCGAAATTGGCGATGGTGTCCTTCCAGCCTGACGACGAGAAGGCGATGATGGCCGGCGCCTCGCTGACCAGATTGAAGAAGCTGTAGGGCGCGAGATTGGGGCGCCCCTCGGCGTCCACCGTCGAAATCCAGCCGATCGGGCGCGGCGCCACCAGGGCCTTCAGCGGGTCGTGGGGCAGGCCGTGCTGGTTCTCGATGGCGTCATAGAACATCGGGCGTCATCCGTCTCTGATGCCAGGCGCACGCGGTGCCGACCGCACCCGGGCGCCTGAAGGGCAGCGGATCTCTCATCTGCGCCAGAGCCCATGAGAAATCCGCATCGGGATGCCGGAGGGCCCTTTTCAGGGATCTCTGGCGGGAGGCTGTTGCAATGCAAAAGGGGCGCCGGAAGCGCCCCTTGAGTCAAGATCCCGTCTGCGTCATTCGGCCGTGCGGGTGCAGGCCGCTCCGTCAGCCCTTGCGGAACTCGATGACGGTCTCGGCCGCCGGGCCGAATTCGGCCAGCACCGTCTCGCCGGCAATCGCCGTCTGGCCGACGCCCACCTTCAGCGCGATGCCCTGGGGCAGGTAGACATCGACCCGCGAGCCGAAGCGGATCATGCCGATGCGCTCGCCGGCGGCGACCGTCTGTTCCTCCCGGGCGAAGGGCACGATGCGGCGGGCGACCAGGCCGGCGATCTGCACCACGCCCACGGGGCCATGGGCGGTTTCCAGCAGGAAGCCGTTGCGCTCGTTCTGCTCGCTCGCCTTGTCGAGATCGGCGGAGAGGAACTTGCCGGGCTTGTAGGCGATCCTGGCGATGCGGCCGGGCAGGGGCGCGCGGTTCACATGGCAGTCGAAGACGTTCATGAACACCGAGATGCGGACCCATTCCCCCGGCGCCATGCCGAGTTCCGGCGGCGGCTCGGCCGGCCCGACCGAGGAGACGTGGCCATCCGCCGGCGAGATCACCAGGCTGTCATCGACCGGCGTCAGCCGCGGCGGATCGCGGAAGAAGTAGATCATCCACACGGTTATCACCAGGCCGATGAAGAACAGCGGCAGGGCGATCGTCGCCAGCACCAGGGTGACGACGCTCGACAGTGCGATGAACAGGTGCCCTTCCTTGTGGATGGGCACGATCATGCTGTCGCGGATGGACTGGACGATGTTCATTCCGCTTTTCCTCCCCATTCGACGAGGGCGCGGGCGCGGAACTCGCCGAACCGCCCGTCCGCGATCGCCGCGCGCATCTTGCGCATCAGTGTCTGATAGGCGTGGACATTGTTCCACGTCAGCAGCATGGCCCCCAGCGCCTCGCCGGTGCGGACGAGATGATGGAGATAGGCCCGGGAATAATCCCGCGCTGCCGGGCAGTCGCTTTCCTCGTCCAGCGGCCGGAGATCCTCGGCGTGCCGGGCATTCTTGAGGTTCAGCTTGCCGAACCGGGTGTAGGCGACGCCATGGCGGCCGGCCCGGGTCGGCATCACGCAGTCGAACATGTCGATGCCGCGCGCCACCGATTCGATGATGTCTTCCGGCGTGCCGACGTTCATCAGATAGCGCGGCTTCGTCTCCGGCAGCTCCGGCGTCGTCGCCTCCAGCATCTCCAGCATGACCGCCTGGGGCTCGCCGACGGCCAGGCCGCCGACGGAATAGCCCTCGAACGGCATGGCGGCCAGCGCCCGGGCGGAGTCCACCCGCAGGTCGGCCAGATCGCCGCCCTGCACGATGCCGAACAGCGCCTGCCCCTTGCCCGGTCCGCCCATGGCCTCGAACTGCCGGCGCGAGCGCTCCGCCCAGCGCAGCGACAGCTCCATGCCGCGCCGGGTGTTCTCGCGCGGGGAGGGCAGCTGCACGCACTCGTCCAGCTGCATCTGGATGTCGGAGCCGAGCAGGCCCTGGATCTCGATGGAGCGCTCCGGGGTGAGCAGGTGGCGGGTGCCATCCAGATGGCTGCGGAAGGCGACGCCTTCCTCGGTGAGCTTGCGCAGCGCCGCCAGCGACATCACCTGGAAGCCGCCGGAATCCGTGAGGATGGTGCGCTCCCAGTTCATGAACTTGTGCAGGCCGCCGAGCCGGGCGACGCGCTCGGCGGTCGGGCGCAGCATCAGATGATAGGTGTTGCCGAGCACCACCTCGGCGCCCGTGGCCGCGACATCGTCGGGGAACATGGCCTTGACGGTCGCCTGGGTGCCGACGGGCATGAAGGCGGGGGTTTCCACCGTGCCATGGGCGGTGTGCAGCCGGCCGCGGCGGGCCATGCCTTCGGTGGCGATCAGCTCATAGCGAAAAGGGGACGGGCTCATCCGCGCTCCGGAAACAGCAGGCAGGCATCGCCATAGGAATAGAACCGGTAGCCCGATGCAATGGCATGGGCATAGGCCCGTTTCATCCGGTCGAGACCGGCAAGCGCCGACACCAGCATGAACAGGGTCGAGCGCGGCAGGTGGAAATTGGTCATCAGCACGTCCACCGCCCGGAAGCGGTGCCCGGGGGTGATGAAGATGTCGGTCGCCCCCGAGAACGGGCGCACGAGGCCATCCGCGCCCGTCGCGCTTTCCAGAAGCCGCAGCGAGGTGGTGCCGACCGCCACGATGCGGCCGCCGGCGGCGCGCGCCGCATTGAGGGCCGCGGCGGTCGCCGCATCCACATGGCCGATCTCGGCATGCATGCGGTGGTCCTCGGTGTCCTCGGCCTTCATGGGCAGGAAGGTGCCGGCGCCGACATGCAGGGTCACGAAGGCCCGGCCGATGCCGCGGGCGGCGAGCCGCTCGAACAGCTCCGGCGTGAAATGCAGCCCGGCCGTGGGCGCCGCCACCGCACCGGGATCGCGGGCGTAGATGGTCTGGTAGTCGGCCCGGTCGCGGTCATCCTCGGCGCGCCGCGCGGCGATATAGGGCGGCAGCGGGATATGGCCGACAAGGGCGATGGCCGTGTCGAGATCGGGCCCGGACCGGTCGAAGGCCAGCGTCACCTCGCCGGCGTCGCCGCGGGCGACCACATCGGCCGACAGCCCCTGGCCGTCAGGGCCCTCGAAGCGGACGGTGTCGCCGGCCTTCAGCCGCTTGGCGGGCCGGGCGAAGGCGTGCCAGCGGTCCGGCCCGGCGCGCAGGTGCAGGG
>JBBSSF010000487.1:0-3273 GCA_038242345.1 Hyphomicrobiales bacterium | reverse complement strand
GATGCAGATTTCTCATGTCCTTGGGGCATATGAGAAATCTTCTGCCCTTCAGGCGCTGGGGTGCGGTCAGCACTTCGTGCGGCTGGTATGAGGATGGGGGCGGGGCCTGGGCATGCGCTCCGCAGCCGGGAGCGCGGCATCCCCCGGAAAAGTCCGGGCTTTGCCATCCCCGTCCGCCCGGCGTAAGGTCGCCCGCGACTGCCCCCCGCGCGTCCGCGCTGCTCCGGCCCGGCGGGGGCGCCCCTTTCCGGGACCGGTCGCCCGTGGCCGCTGCCCGCCGTCTCCGCCGGAGAGCCCATGACCGCTGACGCGGACGAACCGGACCGCACCGCCTTCCTCACCGCAGGCCTCAACCAGATCGATCAGGGCATCGCCGTCTTCGATGCCGGCCTGCGGCTCGTGCTTTGGAATGCCCGCTTCCTCGATCTCATGGACCTGCCGGAAACCCTGGTCGAGGCCGGGCTGCCCTTCGCGCGGCTGGTGCGCTTCCTCGCCGGCCGGGGCGAATATGGTGATCGCATCGATGTCGCGGCCGTGGTGGAGGCCCGCGTCCGCACCGCCCGCGACCGGCCCCGCTTCTACACCGAACGCACCACCTTCGACCGTCGCACCATCGCCGTGCAGACGAGCCCGCTGCCCGAAGGCGGCTTCGTCACCGTCTATACCGACGTCTCCGACCGCTCCCTGGCCGATGCGTTCACTCCCGAGCGCTCCGACCTGCTGGAGGCCCGGGTCAACCGGCGCACCCTGGAACTGCGGCTGCTCGCCGACGAGCTCCAGCGCCGCATCCGCCAGATCCAGGAGACCTCGTCCGCGCTCGCCAAGAGCGAGCAGCGCCTGCGCCTCATCACCGACAATGTGCCGGCGGCCATCGCCTATCTCGATGACGCGATGATGGTGACCTATGCCAACCGGCGCTATGTCGGCCTGTTTCCGCGCCACCCCGGCGCCGTCGTCGGCAAGCGCCTGCCGGATCTGGTGCCGGCCTCGGTGTTTGCCGCCATGGCCCATGACATGGCCCTGGCGCTCACCGGCCAGAGCCGCACCTTCGAGCTGGCCCTGCCGCGCCGGGCCGGCGCGCCGCTGATGACCCGCAACGTGCTGGTGCCCGAGATCGCCGATGGCACCGTGCGCGGCATGTTCGTGCTCTGCCTCGATGTCACCGAGGAAAAGCGGGCCGAGGAGGCCCTGCGCCAGGCCCAGAAGATGTCCGCCGTCGGTCAGCTCGCCGGCGGGCTCGCCCATGATTTCAACAATCTCCTCACCGTGGTGCTGGGCAATCTCGCCGGCCTCCGGGATCGCATCCCGGCCGATCTCTTTGCCGAATATGTGGAGCCGGCGATCCGGGCCGGCACCCGCGGCACCGGGCTCACCCGGCGGCTGCTCGCCTTCGCCCGCCAGCAGCCCCTCGAATCGGTGTCCGTCGACGTGCCGAGCCTGATCGCCGGCGTCGCCCAGCTTCTGCGCCGCTCGCTGCCCGGCAACATCACCCTCCATTGCACCGAGACGGAAACGGACGGCTATCCGGCGCTGGCCGATCCTCACCGGCTGGAGGATGCCATCGTCAACATGGCCATCAACGCCCGCGATGCCATGCCCGAGGGCGGCGTGCTGACGCTGGCGACCGCCTATCCCACCCTGAAGCGCGGACCGGAGGGCGATGATGCCCTGCCGCCCGGCGACTATGTCCGCATCACCGTGTCCGATACGGGCACGGGCATGGATGCGGAAACGCTCGCCCATGCCTTCGAGCCCTTCTTCACCACCAAGCCCTTCGGGCGCGGATCGGGCCTCGGGCTCAGCATGGTCTATGGCTTCGTGAAGCAGTCGGGCGGGGCGATCACGCTGCGCAGCCAGCCCGGGCGCGGCACCAGCGTGCAGATCCTGCTGCCCCGGGCGCGGGAGGTCCAGGTCCGCGCCCCCGAGCCCGCCCTTCCCGCCGATGTGCTGCCGCGCGGGCAGGGGGAACTCGTGCTGCTGGTGGAGGATGACGAGGACGTGCGCCGCATCGTGCGCCGCCAGCTCGTCGATCTCGGCTATGGCGTGCTGGAGGCCCGGGCGGGCACCGAGGCGGTGGCGCTGCTGGCGGCGGTCGAGGACATCCGCATCCTCGTCTCCGACATCGTGATGCCGGGCGGTGTCGATGGCCGGGCGCTCGCCGAGCGGGCCCGTCGGGATCGTCCGGAATTGCGCGTGGTGCTGATGAGCGGCTATGCCGGGCCCGCGGATGCCGCCCAGCGGGAAGCGGGGGGCGTGCCGATCCTGCGCAAGCCGTTCGGAGCGGCGGCGCTGGCCATGGCACTGCGCGGCAGCCGGGACGAGCAGATGGGGAAGCGGGGATGAGCGCACAGGACCGGCGCATCGTGGCCGTCATCGAGGACGAGGCCGATCTCGCCCGGCTGATCGAGCGCACCCTGCAGGAGCACTGGTTCGATGTGCGGGTGTTTGCCCGCGGCCGCGCCTTCCTGGCCGAGGCGGACCATGTCGAGACGGCGGCGGCCATCGTCGATCTCGGATTGCCGGACATGGACGGGCTCGATCTGGTGCGGGCGCTTTCCGCCCGTGGCATCGCCGTGCTGGTGCTCACCGGCCGCGGCGGCGTGGCCGACCGGGTGCTGGGGCTGGAACTCGGCGCCGACGACTAGCTGGTGAAGCCGTTCGAGCCGCGGGAGCTGGTGGCGCGGCTGCGCAGCGTGCTGCGCCGCACCGGCCGGGTGCGGCCGGGCGAGGCAGGCGAGGCGGCGGTCCAGCCGCCGGTTGCCGCCTTCGCCGGCTGGCGCTTCGATGCCGAGGCGCTGACGCTGACCGATCCGGCCGGCGAGATCCGGCGTCTCTCCCGGGCCGAGGCCAAGCTGCTGGACCTGTTCGTGCGCGCGCCCAACCGGGTGCTGAGCCGCGATTTCCTGCTGGAAGCCCGCGGCGCCGGCCAGACCTTCGACCGGTCCATCGACGTGCGCATCTCGCGGCTGCGCCAGAAGCTCGATGATGATCCGCAGAATCCGCGTTTCATCCGCACGGTCTATGGGATGGGCTATCTGTTTGCCGAGCCGGTGGCCTGGGCCGGTCGCTGAGCCGCTGAGGACCGGACGCACGACGGGTGCATCGGGGGAAAGGCCTGCCGGGGAAGGGCTGATACCAAAGATCCTCGAAGAGGACTCTTTGGTATTCCGATGCAGATTTCCCATGCCACTGGGGCATATGGGAAATCTGCTGATCTTCAGGCGCTAAGGTGCGGTCAGCACTTCGTGCGCCTGGTATGAGCGACTGTCTTTC
>JBBSSF010000486.1:0-3274 GCA_038242345.1 Hyphomicrobiales bacterium | reverse complement strand
GCCTCGCCACCCGTTACGACAAGACCGCCGACAGCTATCTCGGCTTCGTCCTTATCGCCTCAGTCCGCCTCTGGATGCGAGCCTTTGTCAACAGAACCTAGAGCATTTTCGGTGAGCCTGGGCGAACGGAAATTGCTCTAGCGCCTGAAGGTCAGCAGATTTCCCATATGCCCCAGTGGCATGGGAAATCTGCATCGGAATGCCAAAGAGTCCTCTTCGAGGATCTTTGGTATTAAGCGCCCGCAGAGCCCCGTCCGGGGCGCTCCACCGGGGCAGATGAAACGGAAACGGCCCGCCCGGGATCCCCGGACGGGCCGTTTTCCATTCTGGCAGGTCGGGGCCGGACCGGGATCAGTCTTCCAGCGGGCGGGCCTCGTCGGGCAGCATGATCGGGATGCCGTCGCGGATCGGGAAGGCCAGCTTGGCGGCGCGCGAGATCAGCTCCTGCTTCTCGGCATCATAGACGAGGGTCGTCTTGGTGATCGGGCAGACGAGGAGTTCCAGCAGCTTCGGATCCACCGGATGGGCGGGACGGGGTGTGTCGGTCATCGGATCATCTCAGTTGAGCGGCCGGGAATCGGTGCCGGTCTTGTGGGCGAGCGTCATCTCGGTGATGGCGATCAGGGTGTCGGCGCGCTTCTTCAGGCTGTCGGCTTCCAGGAGCGCCTGCTTTTCCGGCGCGCCATAGGGGCTCATCATGGAGAGCGCGTTGACCAGCGTCTCGTTGCCGGCCTGATCGACGCTGTTCCAGTCGGCCTCCATGTCGTTGGCCTCCAGAAAGGCCTTGAAGGTGCGGATCACGGCATCCCGGTCGACCTTGTCCTCGCCCAGCCGGGAGACGAAATCGGCGGCAAAGGGTTCGGCGTCGATGCGGAACAGGCGGTAGGGGGTGGGGGAGGGCATTTCCTCCTCCAGCTTCACCCGGGAGATCCCGGTCAGCGTGATGAGGCAGCGGCCTTCCTGGGTTTCCTGGAAGGCGGTGACGAGGCCGACGCAGCCGATGTCACAAAGGGGCGGATTGCCGCTGAGATCCACCTCGCCGGCATCGAAGCGCGGCTGGACCATGACGATCAGCCGGTCGGTGCGGAAAGCGGCCTCGACCATCGCCAGATAGCGCGGCTCGAAGATGTTGAGCGGAAGGTTGCCGCGCGGCAGCAGGAGCACCCCGTTGAGGGGAAACACCGGCACGACGGCGGGCAGGTCCGCCGGCTTGCGATAGCGCAGGGATCCGAACGTCATGTCTCCCTCCTGGGTCCCGGAAGAAAGCGGACGGGGATCCGGTGACCCCGGACCGGCGGGCCCCGCAGGCGCGCCGGCCGGAGGATCTCCGGGACGGGTCAGGAGAACAGCACCGCGGACAGCTTGCGCCGGCCGGCGGCGGTCAGCGGGTCCTTCGGGCCCCAGGCTTCGAAGAACTGGAGCAGCTGCTTGCGGGCGGCGTCCTCGTTCCACGTGCGGTCGCGGCGGAACAGCTCGATCAGATGCTCGACGGCCGCTTCCCGGTGGCCCCTGCCGTTGAGGGCAAGCGCCAGATCGTACCGGGCCTGATGATCGTCGGGGTTGACCATCACCCGGCTTTCCAGCTCGGCGAAGTCGCCCAGCGCCGCGGCCTGTTCGGCCAGGGTGATGGCGGCGTGGGCCGCTTTCACGGCCGGATCACCCGCCTTGTCGGCGGGGATCTCGGCCAGCGTCTCCCGGGCGCCTTCAAGGTCGCCGGCGGCGAGCGCCGTCTGGGCGAGACCGGCGAGCGCCGTCACATTTTCCGGATCGCCCTGGAGCACGGCGGCGTAAAGCTGCATGGAGGCGTCCAGATGGCCGGCGGCGCGGGCCGCCTCGGCCTCCTGGAGGAGGAGGGCGGGATCCGGCTGGCCCGGGGCCGCGCCGGAGGCGCCGGCGATGCGGTCGATGAAGGCGAGGATCTGGGATTCCGGAAGGGCGCCCATGAAGCCGTCCACCGGCTGGCCGCCCTTGAAGGCGACGACGGCCGGAATGGAGCGGATGCCGAGCTGGCCGGCGACTTCCGGATGCTCGTCGATGTTCATCTTGACGAGCTTCACGCGGCCCCTGGACTGGGCCACCACCTTCTCGATGACCGGGGCGAGCTGCTTGCAGGGGCCGCACCAGGGGGCCCAGAAGTCCACGAGCACCGGCACGTCGCGCGAGGCATCCAGCACATCCTGGGCGAAGGTGCGGGTGGTGGTGTCAACGACTGCGCTGCCGGCGGCGGGCGCAGGTGCGGCAGAGCCCGGAGCAGCGGCCGGACGGCCGGTCCCGAACAGGTTCGACAGTTGGCTCATCGCGATTCCGTCCCTTGGGGAGAGAAATGACCGGGCGTTTCCGGACCGGTGCGTTCGGCGAATCCTTGTCCGGGAACACGCGCCGGAACACAAGAGCCGAAACCGCCGCCATGCCCGGTCGTGCCGGAAGAATGCGGGGCCGCGCACCGGCCGGACGGCACGGCACGCGGGGATCGGCCCCCAAGATGGGGCGGCAACGCGAGAATTACAAATGCGCGATGCCGTCGCGGCTGCCCGCGCATGCATGCGGCCGGGCGCGGCCGACGATTTCTCCACAGCGCAGAATCCCTTGGGTGCAACGCCACTCTTTCGGCGGCTTCCCCGGCATGATACCCGCATGGAATGAGGAAGCGGCCGGCAAGCCCGTCCGGCAGGCGCGTTTTTCGCCTGCCCCTTGCCGCCGGAGACCGGAACATGCGTAACGTGAATTCGGACATCCGCCCGTTGGCGACCCCCGTGGTGCTGCCCGATCCGCTTCCGGATCTGGTGACCGACGGATTCGCGGCCCTTTCCGAGGCTGGCGCCCTTCTGACCACCGCCCGCGCCCTGAAGCCCGCGCCGCGCCTGAAGCGCCTGTGCGAGGCGATCATCCAGCGCTCCGCCTTTCTCGGCCACCGGCTGATGATCGAGCGCGCCGGTCTGGATGGCGTCATCGACCAGTCGATGATTGCCGCCGAGCGCCGCCGCGCTTCGCACACCGGCGTGCACGAGGTGGACGAGGCCGACCTGCTCGGCGCCGAGGCCTCGGCCGATGCCGAGACCCGGGCGGTGGAGCAGCGTCTGTCGTGGCTGGTGGGGCGTCTGGCGGCGCTGGAAGCCCGTCTCGCCCGGCTGACCAGCCCGGCGCCGGTGCGCGAGACGCCGCGGCCGGTGGTGCACGCCCAGCGCGCCCGTCTGGCGGCCGCCTTCGGCGCCCTGGCGATCTGATACCAAAGATCCTTGAAAAGGACTCTTTGGTATTCCGATGCGGATTTCTC
>JBBSSF010000485.1:0-3290 GCA_038242345.1 Hyphomicrobiales bacterium | reverse complement strand
TGATCGGCCGGCCGGAACCTTCCGGCTGCGCGGCATGAACAGAGGGGGCGGCTTCCGCGCGGGGGCCGCCCCTTTTTCATGGCGGCCTCGCCGCGGGGAGGGACGAGGCGCCCGCCTGCCGGCAGCCCGTCCGGGCACTTCAAGTTGCCGGATGATTTTCGCCAGAATTGAACAGGTTTCAAATGGCGGGCCGTGTCCGGACTGGGGCCGCCTCGGGCGGCAGGGTCTGTCCGCAGGCGGACTGGCCGGGCCTCGGGGCGCCCGAAGGAGGAGAGCGCCCGGCGCGCTCAGGCGACGTCGGCGCTGAAGGTCAGGGCGAGATCGAGCGGGCCGAGGGGCAGGATGGCGGCGAGCGCTGCCCGGGCCTCGGCGCTGTCGCGGTCCATCTGGGCGATCAGGGCGTCGACGGACGCGAAGCGCTCCTCGCCGCGCAGCCGGCAGATCACCGAGACATCCATCCAGCGGCCATAGAGATCGCCGGAGAAATCGAACAGGTGGACCTCGAACAGGGCGTTGCCATTGTCGAAGGTGGGTCGGCGCCCGAAGCTGGCGACGCCATCATGAAGCACACCCTCCACCCGCGCCCGCACCGCATAGATGCCATGGGCCAGCTCGAACTGGGTGCCGGGGTTCAGGTTCGCCGTGGGGTAGCCGAGATCGCGGCCGCGGGCATCGCCATGGATCACCGGGGCGGAGAACAGGAAACGGTAGCCGAGCAGGCCGGCGGCCTCCACGGCATCGCCGGCGCGCAGCAGGTCGCGGATGCGCGAGGAGGAGACGATGTCGCCGCCCTCGTCGGAAAAGGCGTCGATCACCGTGACGCCGAAGCCGATGGCCGGCCCTGCTTCCAGCAGGAAATCGGTGTTGCCGCTCTGGCCGCGCCCGAAGCGGAAATCATGACCCACCACCACATGCCGGGCGCCAAGCTGGGCGACCAGGACGCTGGCGATGAACTCGTCCGCCGTCTGGGCGGCAAAGGCGCGGTCGAAGCGGGCATTGACGAGGCCGGAGACGCCGAGGGCACGCAGCACCCGTGCCTTCACCGGATCCGGCGTCAGGCGGAACATCGGCGCATCCGGCCGGAACAGGGTGCGCGGATGGGGATCGAAGGAGAGCACCAGGGTCGGCACGCCGAGCGCGCCGCCGAGGGCGAGGGCCTCGGAAATCACGGTCCGATGGCCGCGATGAAGACCGTCAAAATTTCCGATGGCGACGACGGAGCCGCGCAGGGCATCCGGGAGGGCGGCGGCATCGAACACGAAGCCTTCGGTAGGTGCACTCGAACCTGACATCGATTCCGGATCGCAAATCGGAAGAAACAGCGGCGTGGAGCGACCCTTGCCGCGCCGGGCCGGTCAGGTCAAGGGTTTGGCGTCCGCCGGGGCGGGAAAGTCGGGTGGACAGGGCGAGAAAGCCCGCCGTGCGGTAAGGGAATGCGCGCCCGCCCGGATCCTGTCCGGCTCACGGAGGGGGGAGGCCGCAGGACTGGCGGAAGGCGCGCACCGTGTCCGTGCCGGGCGCGGTCAGACGCGCGTCGCCGACCCGCCAGGGCGACGCGGTCGCGAGCAGGCCCGTCGCCGCGCCATAGGGGATCTCGCGGCTGACCCAGGTCGCCCCGGCCTGATCTCCGGCAATGCCGTCGATGGTCAGGCTCCCGGCCGCATGCTCCAGAGTGCGGGAGACGGGGAGGCCGGTGTCGTCGGACCCGGCCTCGATGGCGATCCGCACCTGCCCGGCCTCCGGCACGCAGACCAGAAAGAGCGTCGCGAAGCGGTCCGCGCCATCGCGCACCCAGCCCAGGTGCGGGTTGAGCCCGGCTTCGGTGTCGGCGGGGATGAACAGCCACGCGCCCGGGGGGATGTCCGGCTCCGTCGCCCGGGTGGCCGGAGCGGCGAGCGTCAGGGCCAGTCCCAGGGCGAGGACGGAGCCGGCCGGCAGACGGGGGCGGGGGGAACGGAACACGCGGGGCCTCGCGGGACATGGCCGGGGGAGGATGAAGGCCCGGGACGGACCGGCGTCCCCTGTCATACCAAAGGTCCTTGAAAAGGATCCTTTGGTATCCCGATGCGGATTTCTCATGCCATTGGTGCATATGAGAAATCCGCTATCCTTCAGGCGCGTGGGTGCGGTCAGCACTTCGTGCGCCTGGTATTACTGTCCGGAGATGCCGCAGAGGATGCGGAAGCCGCGGAAGGCGGCCCCGGCATTGGGATCGGCCAGCACGACCGGGCCGACGGTCCACGGCGCCGGATTGTCGAGGGCCGGCGCGATCTCGTCATAGGAGCGGACCGCTTCCAGCCAGTAGCTGCCCTCGCCATCCTCTTCCGTCGGCGGGCGGCCGGTGAATGTCAGGGTGCCCGCCCCGTGGCGGATCTGGCGGGTGACGACGGGCGCAAGCTCCTCCTCGGGAATGTCGAGGCTGATCCGCACCGAACGCTGCGCCGGATCGCACTCCAGCATCACGACCACGAAGGTGTTCCAGTCCGGAACGGCCCAGCCGAGCTTTGCCGGCATCGGCACGGTCTGGCCCATCGGGACCACCTGCCAGCCGCCCTCGATGCCGGCCGCCGGGAGAAGATCGGGCGGCGGCGCGGGGGCGGTCGCCACCGGCGGGGCGGCGGCCGGAGCGGCCCGGGCGGCCAGCGGCGGCAGGGTAGCCAGAACGGGCAGAAGGGCGGCGAGACAGGCAAGCGGGCGGGCGACCATGGCGCGACTCCGGACGAACGACTACCGCAGGATGCAGGAGATGCGGCAGGCTGGCCATCGTGGCCGGCAGGCCGGTGCTGCGACCTGATGACCGGCGCGCCCGGCCCGGAAAAGAGAAAGGCCCCGGCGCGCGTGGCGGCCGGGGCCCGGTCAGCGGATCGGGGAGCGCAGGCCCGGACGGGGCCGGCTCCGGCTCCCGGGGAGCTTGTAATACCAGTCTGCCGAATTTCTGACTCGTGGGGGATTCCCACGAGGCCGCGAAGCGGATTCTCTGTCCCTCCGGGGAGGGCCAGAGCATGCGGAACGGGTTGACGATCAGAACGGACATCGAAGTCGAGGAGCTTCGGCGGCAGGCCCGTCTTGAAGCCGACGGACGGGTGGCGGCACGGCTTCTGGCGAGCGCCAACGCCCGGTCCGGCATGAGCCGGCAGGCGGCAGCCGAGGCCGCCGGCATGGACCGGCAGACGCTGCGGGACTGGGTTCATCGCTTCAACGCCCTGGGCATCGCCGGGCTTTGTGACCGGCCCCGGTCGGGCCGACGGCCCCGGCTCGGCGAAGGCGAACAGGCTGTCCTGAAGGCGATG
>JBBSSF010000484.1:0-3298 GCA_038242345.1 Hyphomicrobiales bacterium | reverse complement strand
GGCCCGGCCGGGCTTGATTTTTTTGGAGACGATCGGTCTAATACCAAAGATCCCTGAAAGGGACTCTTTGGTATTCCGATGCAGATTTCCCATGCCATTGGAGCATATGGGAAATCTGCTGTTCTTCAGGCGTACGGTGCGGTCAGCACTTCGTGCGTCTGGTATAATAAATTCATCCGGATCGTCCGGGCAGCGAGAGAGCCGCAGCCGCCGGCCGGCCGGGGTGTCCCGCCGGGGCGCCGACAGATGGAGCCGGCGCGCAGGGTCTTCGCGGCCCGGCGGCGCGGGAAGCGGCCGTTGAAGGGGGAGGATTTGATGTTTGATGCCATCCTGATCGAGAAGGGCGCGGCGGGTCAGACCGTCGGCCTCGCGCGCCTTGGCGAGGACCGGCTGCCGCCCGGCGACGTGACGGTGCGGGTCGCCTGCTCGACCCTCAATTACAAGGATGCGCTGGCGATCACCGGCAGCAGCCCGGTGGTGCGGTCCTTTCCCATGGTGCCGGGCATCGACTTTGCCGGCGTGGTGGAAGCCTCCGACACGCCGCAGTGGGCGCCCGGCGACCGGGTGGTGCTGAATGGCTGGGGCGTGGGCGAGGTCCACTGGGGCGGCCTTGCCGGCCGGGCCCGGGTGAAGGGCGACTGGCTGGTGCCGCTGGAGCCGGCCTTTTCCATGCAGCAGGCCATGAGCATCGGCACCGCCGGCTACACGGCGATGCTGTGCGTGCTGGCGCTGGAAAGGCACGGCCTCGTGCCCGGCGCCGGGCCCGTGCTGGTCACAGGCGCCGCCGGCGGCGTGGGCAGCGTGGCGGTGGCGGTGCTGGCGCATCTCGGCCATGAGGTGATCGC
This sequence comes from Hyphomicrobiales bacterium, assembly GCA_038242345.1. Lineage (GTDB taxonomy): Bacteria > Pseudomonadota > Alphaproteobacteria > Rhizobiales > Segnochrobactraceae > JBBSSF01. The sequence goes on along the minus strand of JBBSSF010000484.1, from coordinate 2,453 downwards.
CGTCACCGGCCGGCCCGGGGAGACGGACTATCTGAAGGGGCTGGGCGCCGCGGCCATCCTCGACCGCGCGGAATTCTCTTCCCCCGGCAAGCCGCTGCAGAAGGAGCGCTTCGCCGGCGCGGTCGATGTGGCGGGCGGCGTGGTGCTGGCCAATGTCTGCGCGTCGCTGCGCTATCGCGGCGTGGTGGCGGCCTGCGGACTGGCGGGTGGCCTCTCCCTGCCGGCGACGGTGGCGCCCTTCATCCTGCGCGGCGTGACGCTTGTCGGCATCGACAGCGTGATGTGCCCGCGCCCCGACCGGATTGAAGCCTGGCACCGGCTGGCCCGGGATCTCGATCCGGCCCATCTGGCCGCCATCACCCGCACCATCGCCCTTGGCGACGTCATTGCGACGGCCGGGCAGTTCATGGCCGGTCAGGTGCGCGGCCGGGTGATCGTGCCCCTCGACGACGCGGCCGACTGAGCCCAGTCCGGCCGGCGCGGGCGGTCCGTCCGCGCCGGCCCGCAGACTTCATCAAGACCAAAAAGAACCAGCCCATTCCCGGAGGAAATCCCAGATGTCTGCCACCGATCAGCCGATCAGCCGCTTTTCCGTGCCCACCCTTGCCGATCTGCCCGAGGACATCCGCGCGCGCATCGTCACCGTCGCCGAGAAGTCGGGCTTCGTGCCCAATGTCTTTCTGGGGCTCGCGCGCCGGCCCGACGAGTTCCGCGCCTTCTTCGCCTTCCATGATGCGCTGATGGAAAAGCCCGGCCCTCTCACCAAGGCCGAGCGCGAGATGATCGTGGTGGCGACCAGCGCCCACAACCAGTGCCAGTACTGCGTCGTCGCCCATGGCGCGATCCTGCGCGTGCGGGCCAGGAATCCGTTGATCGCCGATCAGGTGGCGGTCAACTATCGCAAGGCCGACATCACCGAGCGTCAGAAGGCCATGCTGGCCTTCGCCCTCAAGGTCTCGACGGAAGCCTATGCGGTCAGCGAAGCCGACATCGATGCCCTGAAGGCCCATGATTTCGACGAGGAGGGCATCTGGGACATCACGGCGATTGCCGGCTTCTTCGGTCTGTCGAACCGCATGGCCAATGTCATGAGCCTGCGGCCGAATGCCGAATTCTACAGCCTCGGCCGCGGCTAGAGCAATTTCCGTTCGCTTTGGCTCACCGGAAATTCTCTAGTTTTTTGATTTAGCGCATTTTCTTCACGCGAACCGGCGACCACTTCGCTTGAAAATGCTCTAATACCAAAGATCCTCGAAGAGGACGCTTTGGTATTCAAATGCGGATTTCTCATGCCATTGGAGCATATGAGAAATTTGCTGTTCTTCAGGCGCACGGTGCGGTCAGCACTTCGTGTGCCTGGTATGATCCGTCCGGCCTGACCGGCCGGCGCTGCCGGCCTACCTTCGGGACCCCATGAGCGAGATGCCCCCGCCCGTTCCCCGCCGTCGTGGCCGCCCCCCGCGGGAGGCGGCGCGTCTGGCCGATGCCCGCGCCCGCCTGCTGCGGGCCGGGATCGCCCGGCTCACGGAAAAAGGGTTAGGCGCGGTCGGCATCGAGGAGGTGCTGGCCTCGGTCGGGGTGCCGAAGGGCTCCTTCTATCATTATTTCGCCTCCAAGACCGATTTCGGCCTGGCCCTCATCGACGCCTATGCCGACTATTTCGCGCGCCGGCTCGACCGCTGCTTCGGCGCGCCCGGCCGTCCGCCCCTCGACGGGCTGAAGGCCTTCGTGGCCGATGCCCGGGAGGGGATGGCGCGTCACGGTTTCCGCCGCGGCTGTCTGGTGGGCAATCTCGGCCAGGAGATGGGGGCGCTGCCCGAGCCCTTCCGCGCCCGGCTGACCGGCGTGCTGAAGGACTGGGAGGCGCGCACCGCCGCCTGTCTGCGTGCGGCGCAGGCCGCGGGCCAGATCCCGGCAAGCGCCGACTGCGCGCGGCTGGCCACCTTCTTCTGGATCGGCTGGGAGGGCGCGGTGCTGCGCGCCAAGCTGGAGCAGGGCCCCGGCCCGCTGGACCAGTTCGCCGACGGCTTCTTCGCCCGTCTCGACGTTTCCGGCGGTGTGCCGCCCGCATCGGGCGCCCGTCCGCTGCCCGGGGCGTGAGCGGGGCGGACCATCACCCGGCGACGCACTGGCGAATCGGCGGTCGCCGCGCTTTCGGGCGGCGGTGGTCCGATTCGGGTGGGGTGTCCGGGGCGGGCGGGCCGTGCAATGCCGCGGTCTGCCTCGCGATCCGGCCGGGGGGATGCCGACACCGCATCGGGGGCTTGCATTCCGTCCCGGCGCAGACTATTAGACCCCCGTCCCGGCGACGGCGGCCCCTTCGAGGCGGCCCTGGTGCCGGGCCTGCTGGTCCCCAAACCGGCAGGATTGAAGAGTGGGGCCGTAGCTCAGTTGGGAGAGCGCTTGAATGGCATTCAAGAGGTCAGGGGTTCGACTCCCCTCGGCTCCACCAG
>JBBSSF010000483.1:0-3314 GCA_038242345.1 Hyphomicrobiales bacterium | reverse complement strand
TGAGCGGGTGAAGGGCTTTCTGTCCCAGCAGACGGCGCGCGGCAAGGTGGACTATCAGGCGAAGGCGATCATCACCTCGGCCACCACCGATGCCGCAGGCTCTGCCGGTGCCGCGGCGGAAGCGACCCGGCTGCCCGGTGTCATCGCCCAGCCGGATCGCCGCATGACCGTGCGCGATCTCATCAGCCCCGGCCGCATGGACGGCCACGCGCTGGAATATGTGAAGGAGACCGGCTTCACCAACGGCGCCGCGCCGGTGGCGGAAACGGCCGCCAAGCCGCAGAGCGACATCAAGCTCGCGATGGTGACGACCACGGCGAAGGTCATCGCGCATCACATGAAGGCCTCGCGCCAGATCCTCGACGACGTCTCCATGCTGGCGTCCTATATCGACGGCCGGCTGCGCTACGGGCTGGCGTTCAAGGAGGAAGGCCAGCTCCTGAACGGGGACGGGACCGGCCAGAACCTTCTCGGCATCATTCCCCAGGCGACGGCCTTTGCCGCGCCGATCGCCCTCGGCAGCCCGACCAGCATCGATCTCATGCGGCTGGCGATCCTGCAGGCAGCGCTCGCCGAATATCCGGCCACCGGCCATGTCATGCACCCGATCGACTGGGCGTGGATCGAGACCCTGAAGGACGGTCAGGGGCGCTACATCATCGGCAATCCGCAGGGCAGCGCGACGCCGACGCTCTGGGGCCTGCCGGTCGTCCAGACGCAGGCGATCAGCGTTGACAAGTTCCTCACCGGCGCATTCCGCCTCGGGGCCCAGGTGTTCGACCGCTGGCTCGCCCGGGTCGAGATCGCCACCGAGAACGAGGACGACTTCATCAAGAATCTCCTCACGCTGCTCTGCGAGGAGCGCCTCGCCCTGGCGGTCTACCGGCCGGAAGCCTTCGTCTATGGCGACTTCGGCCGGGTCGCCTGATCCGGCTCCGTCCTGACGAAGGGCAGATGCCCGTCCTGACTGGAGGTGCGCTTGCCAGACGTCTATCGCCCGACCCTCGTCACCGGCCCGGCCATCGCGCCGGTGACGCTTGCCGAAGTCCGGGCACACTGCCGTGTGGACGGGGATGAAGAAGACGCGCTGCTGTCCGGCCTTGTTCTGGCGGCCGTGTCCCATCTGGACGGGTGGTCCGGCATTCTCGGCCGGTGTCTCATCTCCCAGACATGGCGGCAGACCTTCGATGCGTTCGGCGTGCTGAGGCTGCCGCTCCCGGCGGAAGCCGTGACGGCCGTCACCTATGTCGATCCGGCGGGGGAGGCCCGGACGTTGGCGCCGGCGGACTATCTGCTTCGGCAGTTCCCGGGCGGCTCCGCTGTCGAGCCGTCCCCGGGGGCGTCGTGGCCGTCAGCCGCCGCCCGGGCCGAGTGCATCGCGGTGACCTTCGTCGCGGGCTACGGGCCGGCGCCATCCGACGTGCCCGCCGCGATCCGGCAGGCAATCCTGATGCTTGCCGCCCACTGGTACGAGAACCGGGAGGCTGCCGTCGTGGGCACCATCACGACCGATCTGCCCTTTGCGGTCTCTGCCCTCATTGGCCCCCATCGGCTGGCGGGGCTGTGATGCGGACGGGACAGCTGCGCGACCGCGTGACCTTCCAGCGCGAGACCCGGGCCCCCGATGGCGCCGGCGGCTATGTGCAGGGCTGGGCGGACGAACTGACCGTCTGGGGACAATATGTGCCGCGGTCGACCCGGGAGGCCGTGGAGGCCGGCAGACTGCAGGAAAGCGAAAGCGGAACGCTGACCGTGCGGGCCTCCTCCCGGACCCGCGGCATCACCCCGGCTCACAGGGTGCTCATCCGCGGGGTGCCCTATGCCCTTCAGGGCGGGCCGACCAACTATGACCAGCGCAACAGGGCGCTCGACTTCATCGTGACGCGCGGGGTGGCGACATGAGCCGGACGGTCACGGCGCGCATGAAGAAGGACGCGGTGTTCGAGACGCTGCGCAAGACCCTGCCGGACGCGATGATGGCGGAGCTTGCGGGCGGGGCCGTGGAGGCCGGGGCGGAAATGGTGCAGCTCGCCCGTGCCTTCGCGCCGGAGCGGTCGGGGGATCTGAAAGCCTCCATCGTGATGACGAAGGCCGGCGAGAAGACCCCGGCCTATTCCCAGCCCGGAGGCGCCACCGTCGTGCCGTCCGGGGCGGTGCTCATCACGGCCGGCAACAGCCGTGTCCGCCATGCGCACCTTGTCGAATACGGGGCGGCGGCGCACGACAATTCCGGCGGGCCGGAAACGAAGACCGGGCGCCTGCGGAGCAGGCCCGCCGGGACGATCCGCTCTCATCCCGGCACCAAGGGCCAGCCCTTCTTCTGGCCGGCCTACCGGCTGATCCGGAAGAAGGCGAAGAGCCGGATGGTCCGACGCCTGAACAGGGCTGTCAGGCAGGTGACGGGGCAGGGCAGATGACAATTGCGGCAGGCCCCCTTCAGGCGGCGGTGTTCGACTTTCTGGCGTCGGCCGAGCCGCCGCTTGCAGCCGGCGGAATTCATGACCAGGTGCCCGACGATGTGGGCTTTCCCCATGTGCAGATCGGCAGCTGGCAGATCCTGCCGGACAGCACCACCACGGCCGCGGGCGGCGGCAGCGATGCCGGCACGGAGAGCTTCGTCGACCTGCACGTCTGGAGCCGCTACGCCGGCAACCTTGAAGCCCTCGGGATCATGGACCGCATTCATGGCCTGACCGACGGGGCATGCCTGACCGTCGCCGGGCGCGTCTCGGCCCATGTCTGGGTCGACGGGATGCGCGGCCCGATGCAGGACAGTGACGGCCGGAGCCGTCACGGGATCATCACCCTCAAGATCATTTCCAGAAGCTAAGGGGCAGAGCATGGCCGCTCAGAAGGGGCGCGAGATCCTCATCAAGATGGGGGACGGAGAGGCGCCCACGGAGGGCTTCACGACGATTGCCGGCATCCGGTCGCGCACCGTCACCATCAACCGGGAAACCGTCGACATCACCAACTCGGACTCCCCCGGGATGCACCGGGAGCTTCTGGCCGATGGCGGCGTGCGGTCCGTGTCCGTCTCGGGCAGCGGGGTCTTCAAGGACAAGGCGGCCCACGCCGCCCTGATCGGACACATCCTGAACGGGACCACGCACAGGAACTTCCAGCTTTTCATGCCGGGCCTCGGCACCTTCGCCGGCCCGTTCGAGGTCTCCAGCACGGATCTCGGCGGCGAGTACAATGCGGAGGTGACCTATTCGCTGTCGCTGGAATCGGCCGCGGCCATCAGCTTCACGCCGGAGGCCTGACCGTGGCGGCGGCAAATGAATATCGAGGCGAGGTGGACGGCACGCTCG
>JBBSSF010000482.1:0-3316 GCA_038242345.1 Hyphomicrobiales bacterium | reverse complement strand
CCCACGCCCCCCCCGCCCCCCCCCCGGCGGCCGGGGCGCGGGCCCCCCCCCCCGCCTCGTAGTCACCCTTTAGGGGGGGGGGGGGGGGGGGGGCCCCCCCCCCCCACGGGGGTCGGGGGCAGTCGCCCCCGAAGCGCTCACATCTCCGCCAGCGCAGCCGTCAGCCCCTCGCTCGCCCTGACGCGCCCGACCTCCCAGCCGTTGCGGTTGCGGATCTCCGCGTCGCCCCAGCGGGCGAGCACGCGGCGGGAGGCATCGCCCAGCATCCGCTCGGCGACCGTCGCCATGACGGCTTCCGAGGCGCGGGTGCCGCCATCGTCGATCTTGAGGGCGACGCCGAAGCCAGCATCCGGAAAGGCGGCGCAGAACACGCCCTCGGCGCCGGTCTTGACGAAGGCGCGCTCGCCGAAGGCTTCCATCACCCCGGTGCAGAAACGGCCTGTGCCCGCCACCAGGAAAGGGTTGGCCGCGACCGCCTGCCGGATGCGCCGGGCCGCCTTCGCCCGCTCGGGCGCCAGTCCGCTGCCGGTGACGAATTTCGCAAAGCCGAAGGCAAGATTCCTCAGCGGAATGGCATAGGTCGGGATGGAGCAGCCATCGGTGCCGCGGTTGCCGGCATCCAGCGGGGTTTCCGTGACATCGGAGAGCGCCACGCGCACCGCCTCCTGAACCGGATGGGCGGGGGCGACATAGCCCCTCGGATCGACGCCAAGCCCGCAGGACAGGCAGGCGAAGCCGGCATGCTTGCCGGAACAGTTGTTGTGGATCGCCCCCGGCGCCAGCCCGGCCCGGTCGAGGGCGGCAACATCGGCCCGCCGCTCCGGCCACTGGGGGCCGCATTCGAGCACCGAATCGTCCCGGCCGGCCTTGGCCAGCATGGAGCGGGCCGTCGCCACATGGAGCGGCTCGCCATTGTGCGATGCACAGGCGAGGGCGATCTCGGCCGGCGTCAGCCCCAGCCGGTCGGCCGCGCCCGATTCGACGAGGGGCAGCGCCTGAAGCGCCTTGACGGCAGAACGCCCGAAGACCGGCTCCTCCACATCGCCCAGCGCCAGCACCAGCCGCCCGTCGGCATCGACGATGGCCAGCCGCCCGCGGTACCGGCTCTCGACGATCGAGCCCCGCCGCACCGTCACCAGAACCGGATTGTCCATCCCGTGCCTCACCTTGCCACTGTCCGCCCGCGTGGCTCCCCGGAGAGCGCCGGAGGCGAGGTTGCCGCCCGCGCACCGCCGCCGGCAAGAGGCGCGCGGTTGCAACCTGGCAGGGAGGGTTGCATGCACCAAAACCGAGCGCCATACGGTTGCCTTTATTGCACTGCAAAAAGCGCGGGTCGGCATTGCAGGAATGCCGGGAAAACAGGACTTTTCCTGATGACCGGATCCCTGCTATCAGTCGCGGTCCGGACGGCTCTGCGCTGCCCGGAACGGTATCGTGTTGCCTGACTGTCTGCTATCTGCCGAAGGACCGCGCCCCATGCGCCGCGCCGAGATCGAGCGCACCACCAAGGAAACCGCCATCCGCGTCGCCGTCGACCTCGACGGCAGCGGACGTTACCAGGTCTCGACCGGGATCGGTTTCTTCGACCACATGCTGGAGCAGCTCTCCCGCCATTCGGCCATCGACATCATGGTCGAGGCCAAGGGAGACCTCCACATCGACTTCCACCATACGGTGGAGGATGTCGGCATCGCGCTGGGTCTGGCGGTGAAGCAGGCGCTGGGCGACCGGCGCGGCATCGTGCGCTATGCGGACGTCCATCTCCCCATGGACGAGACGCTGACGCGGGCGGCCATCGACGTTTCGGGCCGGCCGTTCCTGGTGTTCAAGGTCGCGTTTGCGCGCCCGAAGATCGGCGAGTTCGACACCGAGCTGGTCGAGGAGTTCTTCCGGGCGTTCGCGTTCAACGCCGGTGTGACGCTGCACGTGGAGAATCTCTACGGCGTGAATGCGCATCACATCTGCGAATCGAGCTTCAAGGCGCTGGCCCGGGCACTCAGGGCCGCCACCGAGATCGACCGCCGGCTGGCGGATCAGATCCCGTCCACCAAGGGCCGGCTCGGCGACTGAGCCGCCCCTTTCGTTGCCGGCCAGAGGATGCCCCCTCCCCCGGCCGGTCATGGAGACCCGAGCGATGGCGATCTACACGGTCATGGAACCGCCCGTCACGAGCGACGATCTCGGCGATGCCGGGCGCGTGGCCTTCGTGCATGACGGCTTCTCGTGGCTGGCGCTGGTCCTGCCGCCGCTCTATCTGGTGCTGAACGGCATGTGGCTGGTGCTGGCCGGATGGCTGGCCGCGGCCACGCTGCTGCCGCTTGGCGCCGGTCTCGTCATCGACGGGGCGGGCATGCCGGTCGCGATCGTCATCGCGATCCTGTTCGCCTTCGAGGCCAACGGGCTCAGGATCCGGACCCTCGCGCGCCGTGGCTATCGGTTCGCCGGTGTCGTCGCCGGCCCCAATCTGGATGAATGCGAGCGACGCTTCTTCGCGCGCTGGACGCTGGACCGGGCGCTTGCCCGGGGCGAGGTGCCCCTTCGCCCGTCGCGTCCCGCCCGCCCGGCGGAGATGCCGGGATCGGACGCCCGCCTGCAAATCGACGGAACGGAACGCGGAGCATGATCGTCGCTCTCATCGACTACGGCTCGGGCAATCTGCGCTCGGCCGCCAAGGCCTTCGAACGGGCCGCCAGCGAGGCCGGTGTCTCTGCCGATATCCAGGTCACCACCCGACCCGAGGTGGTGGCTGCGGCCGACCGCATCGTGCTGCCGGGCGTCGGCGCCTTCGCCGACTGCCACCGCGGCCTGAAGCTGGTGGACGGGGTCGAGGAGGCGCTCATCGAGGCGGTGACCCGCAAGGGCCGACCCTTCCTCGGCATCTGCGTCGGCATGCAGCTCATGGCCACCCGCGGCCTCGAATATGAGGCCTCGGACGGCCTCGGCTGGATCCCCGGCGATGTCGTGCGCATCGAGCCGAAGGACACCAGCTGCAAGATCCCGCACATGGGCTGGAACACCCTGACGCTCGCCCGGTCCCATCCGGTGTTCGAGGGCATCGACACCGGCGACCATGGCCTGCACGCCTATTTCGTGCATTCCTTCCACCTCAAGGCGGAGAATGACGATCATGTGGTGGCGCTGACCGACCATGGCGGCCCGGTGACGGCCGTCGTCGCCCGGGACAATCTGGTGGGCACCCAGTTCCACCCCGAGAAGAGCCAGCATCTGGGCCTGACCCTCATCGGCAACTTCCTGAAGTGGAAGCCCTGATACCAAAGGTCCTTGAAAAGGATCCTCTGGTATGCCGATGCAGATT
>JBBSSF010000481.1:0-3333 GCA_038242345.1 Hyphomicrobiales bacterium | reverse complement strand
GTGCTTCTGGTCGGCACCGGCGACCAGACCTATGCCCTGCCCACTCATTCGGTCGACCGGCTGCTGCGGGTCCGCACCGACGCGATCGCCAGCATGGAGGGCCATCCGATCGTCGAGACCCCGACCGGCAGCGTGCCGCTGGTGCCGCTTGCCCGGCTGCTCGGACAGACCGATGCCGCCCCGCGGGATGCCGATGGCCATCTGAATGTCGTCATCATCCGCACCGGCGGCCGGCGTCTGGCGCTGGCGGTCGACCGGCTGCTGGACGTGCGTCAGGCGGCGGTGGAAAGCCGCCAGAGCGGGCGCAATCCGCTGGCCACCGGCTCGCTGCTGCTGGATGGCGAAACGCCGGTGCTTGCCCTCAATCCGGCCGTGCTCGGCGAGCTCGCCCAGGGCGGCGGCACCGGGCCGCTGGCGGTCGCCGCGCCGGTGCGCCGGCGCGAGGCGCCGCGGGTGCTGGTGGTCGACGATTCCATCACCACCCGCACCCTGGAGAAGAGCATCCTGGAGGCCGAGGGCTTCCGGGTCCGCCTCGCCGTCGACGGCATCGACGCCCTCGACCAGCTCCGCCACGAGCCGGCCGACCTCATCATCTCCGACGTTCAGATGCCGCGGCTGGATGGCTTCGGCCTGCTCCGGGCGATCCGCAGCGACCCGGCCTTTGCCGGGCTGCCGCTCATCCTTGTGACTTCGGTCGACCATCCTGACGAGGTCCGCCGGGGCCTCGATCTCGGCGCGGATGCCTATATCATCAAGCAACGGTTCGACCAGCGCGAGCTTCTCGACACCATCGGCCAGTTCGTCGAGGCGCCATGACCCGGATCCGTGTTCTGATCGTCGAGGATTCGCTGGTTGTCGCCACCTTCCTCGAACATGTCATCGATTCCGACCCGCGCTTGCGGGTGGCGGCCGTCGCCACCACGGCGGAGCGGGCGCTGGAGCTGATGCCGCGGCTGCGGCCGGATGTGGTGCTGATGGATGTCCGCCTGCCGGGCATCGACGGGGTGGAAGCCACCCGGCGGATCATGCAGACCCAGCCGACGCCGATCGTGGTGGCCTCGGCAGCGCTTGCCGATCCGACGCTCCAGATCAGCATGAATGCCCTGAAGGCCGGGGCGCTGGCGGTGATCGAGAAGCCGGCCGGGCCCGGCCGGGATCCGGACGGGCGGCAGGCCCGCCGGCTCTGCACCCAGCTCTATATCATGAGCCAGCTCAAGGTGGTGCGCCAGCGGCCGATCCGTCCGCTGCCGGCCGACGAGGCGCCGCAGAGGCCGCAGCCGGCCATCGAGATGCCGCCCGTGCAGCCGGACGGCGCTCCCCCGTTCGACATGCTGGGCCTCGTCGCCTCCACCGGCGGGCCGAACGCGCTGGCCCAGGTGCTCGGCACCCTGCCGGCGGATTTTCCCCTGCCCGTCACCCTGGTGCAGCATATCGGCGCCGAGTTCGCCGATGGCTTCGCCTCCTGGCTCGGCACCCAGGTCCACCTGCCCACCCTCATCGCCCGCCATGGCGAGCGGGCGCGACCCGGCCACATCCATGTGGCGCCGGGCGGCCGGCACCTGACGGTCCGCGGCGGCATCCTGATGCTGACCGACACGCCGCCGGTCTGCGGGCAGAAGCCGTCGGGCACGGTGCTGCTTGCCGCACTCGCGGAAGACTATGGCGCCCGGGCGATCGGCGTCGTACTGACGGGCATGGGCGATGACGGCGCCGAAGGGCTTCTGGCCATGCGCCGGGCCGGCGCCTACACCATCGCGGAAGACGAGAGCACGGCGATCGTCTATGGAATGCCGGGCGTCGCCGCGCGACTGGGTGCCGCACGGGCCATCCTGCCGCTGGAGGCCATCGGAACGCGCATTCTCGCCATGGCGGGCCTCGCGGGGAGTCTGACATGACCGAAGCACCGGAAGCCCCCACGGCCCCGACCCTCCTCCTCATCGAGGATTCGCCCACCCAGGCGCTCCAGCTCCAGTTCACCCTGGAGAGCAAGGGCTGGTCCACGCTCTGGTCGGCCTCGGCCGAGGACGCCCTCGACCGGCTGAACGATACCCTGCCCGATCTGGTGCTGGTCGACCTGCATCTGCCCGGCCTCAGCGGCGACGAGTTCGCCCGCCGCGTCCGCATGAACATGCGGACCCGCAACCTGCTCCTGCTGATGCTGACCGACGCCGACACCGCCGACGCCCAGCGGCGCGGCTTCGAGAGCGGCGCCGATGCCTATGTGCCGAAATCGGCGCCCGTGGACGTGCTCATCGCCCGGGTGGAGAACCTGCTGCGCGAGGCCGCCGGCGCCGCCCCCATGCAGGCGGCCTCCCCCGGCTTCCGCCGCGCCCGGGTGCTGCTGGTGGCCGATGATGACGCCATCGACGGCGCCGGCCTGCGCAGCCATCTGGAACAGACCAACCAGGATGTGCTGGAGGCCAGCTCGACCGATGCCATCGCCCGCATCGCGGCGGATGCCGTCGACTGCGTGGTGGTCGCCTTCTCGCGCATCGAGGCGGCAGCGCTGGAAGTCTGCGCCGCCCTCGATCTGGAGCGGCGCAAGCCGGACCGCGCCTTCCAGATCGTCGTCGTGCTCGCCCATGCCGAGGGCGATGACATGGTGAAGGTGCTGCGCGCCGGCGCCGATGACTGTGTCGGCGCCGACAGCGGCCTCGACATCCTGACCGCCCGGGTGGGCGCCCAGGTGCGGCGCAAGTCGCTGCACGAGGAAAGCGTGCGCATCAGCGCCGAATATCACGAGCGGGCAGTGGAGCTGGAGCGGGCCCAGGAGCAGGCCCGCGCCGCCGAGGCCCGCGCCGCCCTGGTGGAGGCGCTGGAACGCTCCAATGCCGAGCTGGCGGCCATCAACGGCAAGCTGCGCGAGACCCAGGTGGAACTGACCCGGGCCAAGGAGACGGCCGAGCGCGCCAACCGCGCCAAGACCGAATTCCTCGCCAACATGAGCCACGAGATCCGCACGCCGATGAACGGCGTGCTGGGCATGAACGCCCTGCTTCTGGCCACGCCCCTCGATCCGGTCCAGCGGCGCTATGCCGAGACGATCCGGGATTCCGCCACCTCCCTGCTCGCCACCCTTAACGACATCCTGGACATCTCCAAGCTGGAGGCCGGTCAGGTCCAGCTCGAGATCATCCCGTTCGACGTGCCGGAGGTGTTCGACAAGGCGATCCAGCTCATGGGGCCGCGGGCGAGCGAGAAGCACATCGATCTTGCCCTCCTCATCCGCCCGGCCGCCCGCTGCCGGCTGGTGGGAGATCCGCTACGGCTGCGCCAGGTGGTGCTGAACCTCGTCGGTAACGCCATCAAGTTCACCGCGCGGGGCGGCATCCT
>JBBSSF010000480.1:0-3347 GCA_038242345.1 Hyphomicrobiales bacterium | reverse complement strand
TGATACCAGCCGCACGAAGTGCTGACCGCACCGTGCGGCTGAAGGGCAGCAGATTTCTCATATGCCCCAATGGCATGAGAGATCTGCATCGGAATACCAAAGAGTCCTCTTCGAGGATCTTTGGTATAAAATCAAAAGACTAGAGCGTTTGCCGGGAGCCGGAGCGAACGGACGATGCTCTGGAGCAGGTTCGGGCGACGTGGATGCCGGTCCGCGGGAGGACTGCGCCCCTCCAGACTCCGGAGCCTCTTCACACGGGCGGGGAGACCGGCTCGCGTGAGAAGGATGTTTTGATTCAAGGGATTGGGCTTTCTTCCGGGCGCTCCTGAAGCGCCTGGCAAAGCCTCCGGCAACCGGCGGTGCGGGGCGGGATCAGGAGCCGATGAGCCTTCTCAAGAATTTCGCCACCGTCGGTGGCGCCACGGCCTCCAGCCGCATTCTCGGCTTCATCCGGGATACCTTCATCGCCTCGGCGCTGGGCACCGGTCCGGTGGCGGATGCCTATGTGATCGCCTTCCGCCTGCCCAACCTGTTCCGGCGGCTGTTTGCCGAGGGGGCCTTCTCCTCCGCCTTCGTGCCGCTGTTCGCCCGCCAGCTCGAAGGGGAGGGGCCGGAGGTGGCCCGCCGGTTCGCGGCCGAATCCCAGGCGGCGCTCGGCGGCTTCCTGCTCGTCCTCACCATTGCAGCCGTGGTCTTCATGCCCGAGGTGGTGGCGGTGCTGGCGCCGGGCTTCCGCGAGGATCCGCACAAGTTCGCCCTCACCGTCGAGCTCGCCCGCATCGCCTTTCCCTATCTCTGGCTGATCTCGCTCCAGTCCCTCTATGCCGGCGTGCTCAACGGTCTCGACCGGTTCGCGGCCGCCGCCTTCTCGCCGACGCTCCTGAATGTGGCGCTGATCTCGGCCCTGATCGCCGTGTTCTGGCTGCACTGGGAGGGCTCGCGCGCGGCCGGGCTGGCGCTCTCCTGGGCGATTACCCTCGGCGGTGTCGCCCAGCTCGCGCTGCTCGTCGGCGTCACCATCTATCGCGGCATGTGCCTGCCGCTGTTGTGGCCGCGGCTGACCGCTGGCGTGAAGCGGCTGTGCGTGCTGGCCGGCCCCAGCGTCATCGCCGGCGGCGTCATCCAGATCAACATCGTGGTCGGCACCATGATCGCCTCCGGCGAGCCGGGGGCGGTGTCGTGGCTCTATTATGCCGACCGGGTCTACCAGCTCCCTCTCGGCATCGTCGGCATCGCCATCGGCACCGTGCTCCTGCCGGACATCGCCCGGCGGGTGCGGGCCGGTGACATGGGGGCGGTGATGCACAACCAGAACCGCTCGGTCGAATTCGCCCTGGCGCTCACCCTGCCGGCGGCGGTCGCGCTGGTGGTGACGTCCCTGCCGGTGACCATCGGCCTGTTCCAGCGCGGCGCCTTCGGTCCGGCGGACGCGGTGGCGACGGCGGCGGCGCTGGCCGCCTATGGTCTGGGGCTGCCGGCCTTCGTGCTGCTCAAGGTGTTCCAGCCGGCCTTCTTCGCGCGCGAGAACACCCGGACGCCGATGTGGTATTCGGCGATCAATGTCGGCGTGAACATCGCGCTGTCCTTCGCCCTGTTCCCGATCTATGGCCATGTCGGGGTGGCGCTCGCCACCACGATTGCCTCCTGGCTTAATGTCGCCATGCTGTTCGTGGCGCTGAAGCGGGCCGGCCTCTTCGAGGGGGATGCACGCCTGCGCAGTCTGGTGCTGCGCATCATCGCCGCCTCGGCGATCTTCGGCGGCGTGCTCTATTTCCTTGGCCGCTGGCTGGCGCCCTGGTTCGAGAAGGGCGACCCGACGGCGCCCCTCGGGCTCGCCATCCTGGTCGGCATCGGGCTGGCGGTCTATGGCGCCCTGGTGATCGCCCTCGGCATCATCCGCCCGGCCGATCTGAAGCGCATCGTCCGCCGCCGCCGCTAGAGCGTGCGGCCGGAGCCTTTCGGGGCTGGCCTTCCTTCCGCCATGGCGGCATGGTTAAAGAAGTGCGGCCCTGCCGTCGCGCCGCGGTTGTCCCGGGTGCTGGTCCCGGGGCCTGTTTCCTGCCGAGATCCGGACTGCCGATGCCCCTGCCGACTTCCGTCCGCTCCCGCCTCGTCCTTGTGGCACTCCTCACGGTGGTGCTCGGGCTCCTGTCCCGGGTGCCGGCGGAGGCCCACCCCCATGTGTTCGTGGACGCCCGCTCGGAGGTGGTGTTCGATCCGGACGGCCGCGTCAGCGCCATCCGGCATGTCTGGCGCTTCGACGAGGGCTTCTCGGCCTATGCCACCCAAGGGCTCGACACCAATCATGACGGGCAGCTTTCCCCGGACGAGCTTGGTGAACTTGCCAAGATCAATGTCGAATCCCTGCACGAATATCGCTATTTCACTTTCCTGACTATCAATGGCCGGCGCCATCGCTTCGATATGCCGAAGGAATACTGGCTAACTTACCATGATGGCTATCTGACCCTGTTCTTCACCCTGCCACTCAAGGAGCCGGTGGCGGTGGCCGGGCAGACGGTAACCCTGGACGTCTACGATCCGGAATATTTCGTCGCCTTCAAGATGGCGGACCAGGATCCGATGACCCTGGTGAACGCCCCGGCCGGCTGCACCCTGGAGGTCCGGCGTCCGGCGGAACTCGATCCGATGACGGCGGCCACCCTGGCCATCATCCCGCCCTCCCAGCGCGACCTGCCGGAGAACCTGCGCTCCGTCACCCAGGAACTCGCCAACACCGGCACCCTGTCGTGCCCGGCAACCGGCAAGACCGGCCTCATGATGCTGCCGGGCGGCGGCGGTCTGGTGCAGGTGGCGGCCGCCGGCCCGTTCGGCATCGCCCCGCCGGAGCCCTCGGTGGGGGGCTCCCTCGATGGTCCGCTCGGCAGGTTCTTCGCCGTCGTCGCCCTCTACCAGCAGAAATTCTATCTCCAGCTGACGAGCGCCGTGCGGGCGCTGAAGGACGGGCCGGCCGGCTTCTTCTGGCTCGGCCTGCTCTCCTTCCTCTATGGCGTGTTCCACGCCGCCGGCCCCGGCCATGGCAAGGCGGTGATCGCCGGCTATCTCCTCACCGCCGATGCCCGCGTCGGCCGGGCGATTGCGGTTTCGGCCCTGTCGGCCGTGGTGCAGGCGCTGGTGGCGATCGGTCTGGTCGGGGTCGCCGGCCTCGCCCTCGGCCTCACCGGGCTCGCCATGAGCCAGGCGACCCTGTGGTTCGAGACCGGCTCCATCGCCCTCGTGGTGCTGCTCGGCCTCGTGCTCGTCTGGCGCAAGATCGTGCTGCCCGTGGCGGCGTTGGTGCGGGCGCGCCTTGCCCGGCCGGCCACGACCGGCGGCCTCGCCTTCGG
>JBBSSF010000479.1:0-3370 GCA_038242345.1 Hyphomicrobiales bacterium | reverse complement strand
CTCATGCCATTGGAACATATGAGAAATCCGCTGTTCTTCAGGCGCGTGGGTGCGGTCAGCACGTGCGTGCCTGGGATGACCACCGGGTCGCGTGAAGAAAATGCGCAAGATCAGGAGTCTGGAGCATTCTCGGGCGCGCCGGCGCGAACGGAGAAACGCGGGCGGGGGCCGGTTTCGGGCGGCGGGAGATCAGGCGATCAGCGTCATCCCTTCCCGGGCGACCAGCGCGCCGGGATAGAGGGTGGCGGCCTCGGCGGCGATGGCGTCCAGCGCATCATCGCTGCGGTCTGGATCATGATGGAAGATCACCGGCGTGCGCACCCCGGCGCGGGCGGCAAGCTCCAGACACTGGGGCCAGGTGGAATGGCCCCAGCCGCGATGAGGCGGGTAGTCCTCGGCCGTGAACATGGAATCATAGATCATCACCTCGGCCCCGGCGACGAAGGGCACCAGGGCGGTGTCGATGTCCGGATCGCCATGCTCGTGGTCGGTGATGATGGCGATGGAGCGGCCCTTCCAGTGGAAGCGGTAGCCCGTCGCGCCGCCCGGATGATTGAGACGGAGGGTGGAGACCACGAGGCCCGGCCGCGGCTCCAGCACCGCCCCGGCGCGGAAGCGCAGGAAGGAGCACGCCTTCAGCACCGATGGCGGCACCGGGAAGATCGGCGGCGACATGAAGCGGGCGATGTGCTCCTGGGTGGTCATGTCATCGGCGACATGACCGGCCCACACCCGGATCCGGCTGTGCGGATCGAAGGCCGGCCAGAAGAACGGCAGGCCGCAGACATGATCGAGATGGGAGTGGGTGAAGAACAGGTCGGCGTCGCGCTGGCCGCTGCGCATCATCTCCTGCCCGAGGCGGCGCGCGCCGGAGCCGCAGTCGATGATGAGGAAATGCGGGCCCGCCTGGATCTGGAGACAGGTGGTGTCGCCGCCATAGCGCAGGGTGGTGACGCCGGGCACGGGCGTCGATCCGCGCACGCCCCAGAAGGTCAGCGTCAGCAGATCGTCCGGCGCACGGGCGGGCCGCGGCGCCGCTCCCGCGTCCGCCGTCTGGTCGCGCTCCGCGCTGTCGATCCGCCTCACATCCGTCATCCCGTCGCCATGTCCTCGTGGGTTTCCTCCGGATCACGCCGGACGGGACCCGATCCGTCACCGGGCGGCATTGGCCCGCGCGAGTTCCCGCGTGGTCCGTTCCAGCCGGTGGGCGAGAACGCGCGTCACCTCCAGCGCCATTTCCGGAAAGGTCCGCAGGAGCTTCAGGAAGTTCTCCTTGGACACCGCCAGCGCCTCCACCTCGCTTGCCGCGACCACGGAGGCCGTGCGCGGCACGTCGATCAGGATGGCGATCTCACCCACGATATCGTTCTCGCGCATCCGCGCAACCCGTTTCGGCCCGGTCTCGGTCTTCAGGACGATGTCGGCCTCGCCGGTCAGCAGGATGAAGGCGGCATCCCCCGGCTCGCCCTGCTCGCACAGGGCCTCCCCCGGGCTGTAGCTCACCCGCTCGCTGATGAAGGCGAGCAGCCGGAGCTTCGCCCGGTCGATCCCGCGAAACAGGGGGACCCGCGCCAGCACATCCACTTCCGCATCGAGCGACACTGCCTCACCCCCCGGTCCCTGACGCGCCCGCATCGGGCTCGGCCGCACGGGCGACGGCCACCGGGGCCGCCGCGGCCGCCGGCTGGTTCTCGAGTTTCTCGCAAACGCTAGCGTAAGTTCCGCTCGCCACCAAGCGGCCATTCTTCAGTACCGCCACCTGATCGAGATCGGCCGCCCCCGGCATCAGCCGCGGCGCGCCGAGCACCAGGGTGCGCCCCTTGAGACGGGCATCCACCACGGGCATCAGCCGGGCCGGATCATCGAGCACGTCATCGAGAATGGCGATGGCCGGCCGCTTGAGAAGCGCGCGCGCCAGGGCCAGCCGCCGCCGCTGGCCGGCTGTCAGGCGCGAGCCGGCAACGCCGACCTGGAATTCCAGACCCGAGCGGATGATCGGCGCCCTAAGGCCCAGCTCCACCAGCGCGTCGCGCACGAAGCCGTCGATGCGCTCGCGGGCGCCGCGGCGGTCGAGGCGGACCTTGCCGAACAGCACATTCTCCTCGACCGTCAGCGGCGCCAGATAGACCGCCGGATCGAAGGGCACATAGCGGTCCGAGCGCTCGATCACCCGCTCGCGGAACAGGTGCCGGGCCTGGATCACCTTCTCCCTCTCCGGTCCCTCAAGCGGCGTCAGGCGCTGGCGGGCCGGCACGATGCGGAAGGCGAGGCCGAGAATGTCGCGCACCTCGGCATCCGACAGCGCCTTCTGCCCGCCGCTGCGGTAGCGCTTCACCCGCGCCTCGTAGACGGGCAGCTCGTCCTCGGCCAGCAGGCTGTAGGTTCCGACCAGCGAGCCATCCATGCCGCTCTGCCCGAACAGTTCGATGAGGGTCTCGGCCAGCTCGATGCCGATGCTGACCAGCCGCCCTTCCAGCCCGGTTTCCGCCAGTACCGCCCGCACCTGGGGATCGTGCGGGATCTCGTCGATGGCCACCGACGGATCGGCCGGCAGCGCAAACAGCAGGTTCTCGGCGATGGTGGCGCTGGGATTGAGGGTGTTGATGTCCCACAGATGGACGAGGCCGGTGAGGGTCGCGTCGCCGGCAATGCGCGCCGCGATGATGCCGCGGGCTTCCAGGATATGGCCGACCAGCTCCGGCTCCCGGGCCGGATCGATGGTCGACTGCAACCCGAGCCGGTAGACATCGTCGGCCAGATGCACCTCCTCGATCAGCCGCAGCATCTCCGCTTCCAGGGCGTCGGCATCGCCGCCGCCGGCGGCGGCATGATCCTCCCATTCGGCATCCACCGAATAGGGGCTGTTGGCGGTGCGCTCGGCCTCCATGCGACGCCGCATCTCGGCCGCATCGCCCTCGGGCGGCGGGCTCACCGGCCGGTGCCGGATGCCATAGAGCAGGTTGCGCCGGAGGCTGTCGTTGAAGACATAGGGCGCCGGCCCGACATAGGCGAGGGTGGCGCCGATGACCGCCTCCGGCAGGGTCGCCATGGCCGTGCCCGCCAGCTCCGCCCGGCCCGAGGTCGGCGGCACCAGCGCCGCGATCATCTGCAGCAGCTCCGTGCGCCCCGAGCCGTCCTCGCCGGTCACCATCAGATGGCTGCCGAACGGGATCGACAGGGTGACATCATGCACCTCCTGCCCCGCGATGCCGGTGGCGACCGAGGCGTTGGTCAGCGTGATCGCCCCGGGCAGCGGCGCGGCATCGGAGGGCGCGCGCAGTCGCTCGGCCGGATAGATGTCCGGCGGATCGAAATTCTCGACGATGGTCTCGTACTTGACCGCCACGTCGGACATCGTCTGATAATAGGT
>JBBSSF010000478.1:0-3372 GCA_038242345.1 Hyphomicrobiales bacterium | reverse complement strand
GCGGCAATCTCCGTCAACACATCGCGAAGGGTCGACCCGGCATCATCCAGGACACGGTCATAGGCGAGCCCCTTGGCGACACAGAAGGCATGCCAGTCGGCGAGCGCCGCCAGATCAAGGCCGGCATCAGCGACCGGCCGCGGATTGGCGGCGGACTGAAGGACGTATCGATAGAGCGACGCCGGATTGCTGGTCGCGCGCCGCACCCAGGTTCCGTTGGCCGCGTCCCAGTCCAGGCAGATGCGGGACACCAGACAGTTGAAGCTGTCGAGCTGCCCGTTGAGCTGATGCGTCGCCTTCACCCGGACCCCGACGAGAGCGAGAGGCTGCGAATAGGCCAGCGGATATTCCGGACGGATCGTCTGGAGGGCCGCCCAGATCGTCCGTTGCTGCACCTTGGAATCGGTGGTCTCGTCCGTCATCATCGTGACGCGCACCTGCCACCGGCCGCGCGACGGGAATTCCCACGTGTGCTGCCGATAGAAGGCCTCCAGACGCCGGGCATTGACTTCCAGCGTCGTGACGACAATCCATTCTTCGGCCTGCACCAGCCGCTGTTCGATGCGGACTGACACGGTGTGGGCAACCGCATCGCCGTCGTCGGTATAGCGCAGCAGCCCCGCCGGCCATGTCAGGATGACGGATGCGCCGGTCGCATCTCCGCCCGCAGTCCGGATGACCGGCTTTTCCGTGGCCGGGCCGGAAACCACTTCGCCGAGATCATCCCGAGGCAGCGGCCGCACCAGTTCCGCACCGATACTCTCTTCCACGATCTGGCGTGGATAGAGAGTCAGCGGGTTATCTTCCGCGAGCCCCGCGCGCACTTCGATTTCGACTTCGTCATATTCGGAGAGACTGGTTTCGCCGAGGCGGAAGTCTGCCGCCTGGACCTCGCCAATCCCCAGCACGAAGGCGGCGTGGATATATTGCCAGTCGCCGGAAATCTCCGACCAGGACAGCGCGGCGAAAGGGGGCGCATACCGGATCGTGCCCAGCACATCCGGGATGGCGCCATCGGGGCGTGCCTCATTGCGCCATCCGGAAATCGAATACCGGTTCTGGGCTTCCAGTGTCTTGGGCTTCACGGGCGGAATCAACGCATTGATCAGGAGCTGCCCGACCACCGAAACGCCGATGGAGACCCCCGCCGCGACGGCCGACGCCGCAAGGCCCGTCAGCCCCAGCACGGATACCGCCCACCACTGGCCAACCGCGAAGGCCGCGATTGACACCGCGATCATGAGGATGGACTTCAGCGCGTCCCGGCCCGCCAGCACCCGGATGATGACGCGCACGCCCGGACGCGGCCGCACCTGCCTCCAGAAGGCCGGCAGCACTTCGGCCGCACCGGCAGCGGTCACCAGCAGCACCCGCAGGTGATCGGCCGGCGGCGCGCCCGGAAGGGCGAGGGCGAGGATGTCGGCGACCGTCAGTCCGGCGGCGACCGTCAGTTCCACCCGCGCCGCGCCCGGGTCGACCAGCGGAGCGGCGAGGACATGGATCCCGCTCACGGCGTCACCTCATGGCGGTAGATGCCGACAAGCCGGCGCGACCAGATCGGTGATTCCCAGCTCTCCACCTTGGCGGCGTCATCCCGGGCGACGTGCAGCATGCGGCCCGGCGCGACGACAACGCCGACATGGGTTGGCAGGCCCGCAATCCGGAACAGCAGCGCGTCGAACGGCGCCGGATCCTGCACCCGGGCCCACCAGGAGGCGGCCTCACGGGCGATCAGGGCGCCGGTTTCCGCGCGCTCGGCTGCGTCGGGCGCATCGGTGTAGGCCGGGAGCGCGATCCCGAGGCGATCCGCATAGACCAGCCGCAGCAACCCCCAGCAGTCCAGCCCGTCCCGCGTGCGGCCGCGGGCCTTGTAGGGGATCCCGATATAGGATGCGGACCAGTGACCGGACATGCACGCCCCTTGCGGGGCGCGTCAGATAAACAGCCCCGGGAATTGCGACCGTGTCATGCGACCGGTCGGATAGTATTCCGCTTCTATTTCCTCCCGAGAAAACTGAATCGTTATCTCGGAAGGCGTGATTTCAGCGGAAATGATCGGCATGTCCGACCACTCCGCCTCGACCACGGACGGCGATGAGGACAGGACGACTGCCATCGCCAGTGTTGCCCGGCCGGTGAAAGACCGCAGCAGCCGCACCATCTCTGCATCCAGCACTTCCAGGATCAGCGTCCCGGCGGCCGGCGCATCCTCCAGGTCGGACGGGACCAGAGCGGAAGCGACCAGCCACAGGAAGGGCTCCGTCACCGGGTCGGCCCCACGCCAGGTGGAGCGCGTCCCATAGACGAGCGGCGCCGTGGAGATCCGCTCCGTGTTGTCCGTGGACAGACGGATTGGCTTCTCCAGATCCGGGTGTGTGATTTCTAGCAGTAGCGCTTCGACTTCGCCCGAGGACGTCGCGTCCCCTGCCAGTCGTGCATTCAGGGAGACGCGCCTCATGGCAGGACCACCACGGAAAATGTCTTCCGAAATTCTATGCCAACGACTGATTCGGCCGGCAGACTATCCCCGAACAGGCACAGCCACCATGCCGAAATCAGGATGGGGGCGCCGCCATGGGTCGTGAGCGCACCACCATCGGCCGTCAGCAGCGGCCACCCGTCGGCCGTCGGGTCCGGCATCCAGAACGACAGCGACCCCTGCGCGGTCGTGATCCGGAAGAAATCGTCAAAGACCGCGGCCTGCCGGCGGGAGAGTGTCAGGGAGAGGGTCACCATCTGTGCGGCAGAAGAGAAGCGCCGCCGGTAGCCCGGAGGACCGCTGGTGGACTGTCTCTTGACGCGCGCGTCCTGGGACGTGCGCTGCCAGGTCTCCCGGTCCGGCCGGGGAAGGGATGCAGGCCATACGGGGACGGTCATCGGTTGATACCCCGCGGCTTGACCGCGAATTCGCTTGCCACGGCCCGGCGCGCCGGATTGCCCCGCTGCTGCAGCGCCGCCCCCACCTGCTGCCCGATCGTCATCAGGATGGTGCGGTTGCCCTGGGCGTCCGTCCTTTCTTCGGTTTCAGTCGGCTGGCCGGAATAATTATGAACCTCGAAACTGACCGACGGCGCCGTCTGCACATCCGCGCGCACGGGCGCAGGCGCGACCGGATCCGCCAGCCGGTCAACCGGGACTGCCACCCGGTCCGGCATCCGCACCCGGTCGACGCCGACGACGCCCCCGGACGCATAGCCCCGCGCCCCGGTCCGGATCCCCTCGGCCACCGTGACGCCGCCCACCCGACGGATATCGGCCTGCGACCAGACGATTTCGCCGGCATGCACCACGCCCCGCGGTTCATGGACCCCGCCCGGGCCGGTATAGCCGCCAGAGGAATAGATACCCCCCACCGTCGGCATCGCCACAGTC
>JBBSSF010000477.1:0-3375 GCA_038242345.1 Hyphomicrobiales bacterium | reverse complement strand
GGCGGCGAACGACGCCCGGGAGGCGATCGGTGCCATCGGAACGGCGGCGCGTCAGGCATCGGGCGCCCTCGACACGCAGGCGAAGGCGCTCTCCCGGACGGCGGATGCGTCCCGTGCTGCGGCCAACGCCGCCCGGGCGCTTTCGGAGGGTGCCAATGCCGGCCGGGACCGGGCGGCCGATATTGCCGCCTATGGCAAGGCGCTGGATGACAGTCGCGCCAAGATCGTGCCGCTGTTCGCCGCCGAACGGAACCGGGCGGATGCGCTTGCCAAAATCAACGAGGCGCTGCGGACCGGGGCGATCTGGCACGATGAAGCGACGGCGGCGATCGCGCGCACCAATGCGGCCTATGAGATGCAGGCGGCGCGGATCCGGCAGGCGGATGCGGCGCTCCTCAATTATGGCCGGAACCAGAAGGCGGCGGCCGAAGCGCTTGTCGCCCGGCAGACCATCACCCCCGATCGCGCCGCGGATATCGCCGCCTATGGCAAGGCGATGGACGATGACCGGGCCCGGTGGTCACCGCTGTTTGCCGCGACCCGCGATTATGAAGCTGCGCTGGCCGGGATCCGGCAGGCGGTGCGTACCGGCGCAATCGACCAGGCCGAAGCCGAAGCGGCGATTACGCGGACGACGGCCGCTTATGAAGCCCAGACGGCCGCGATCCGGCGGGCCGATGCGGCGATTGCCAATCAGGCCCGGGCGCGCAAGCAGGCGGCCGAAGCGCTTGTCGCCCGGCAGACCATCACGCCTGATCGCGCTGGCGATATCGCCGCCTATGGCAAGGCGCTGGATGATGGCCGGGCCCGGTGGGACCCGCTCTATGCCGCCGTCCGGAAATATCGCGACGCCGTCAAGGAAATCCGCGACCTTGAAAAGTCCGGCGCCTTCGGGGTCGGTGCCGATGCGGCGCGGCGCGCCACCGATGCCATCAAGCGCGAACGCGAACAGCTCCGGGGGATCGTCACACAGGAGCGGATGCGGCGGGACGGCCCGACGCCCGGGGGGACACTGCAGCCCTGGCAGCAGCAGAACCTGACCTATCAGGTCTACGATATCGGCACGTCCTGGGCATCAGGCATGAACCCTGCGGTCATCCTGGCGCAGCAGGGCCCGCAGATCGCGCAGATCTACGGCGGCATCACGCCGATGCTGAAGGCGGCGGCACAGGCGCTGACGCCGGTGCGGCTGGGTGTCGGCGCCGTCACGGCAGCTCTGGTGGTCGGGGCGTCCGCCTGGTCCGGATATCTCTCCTCCACCAAGGCGCTCGAAACCGTCAATACCGGCCTCGGGAGACGGCTCGGAGCGACGGCCGAAGAGCTTGAGGCGCAGGCCCGGGCCGGCGCTGCGGCGGGTGCTGTTTCCGTCAAGGCGGCCCGGGAAATGGAAGCCGCCTTCCTGCGCACCGGCAAGATCGGCGCGCGTCACTATGCCGACCTGATCGGGCTGGCGAAGGACTTCGGGGCGACGCTTGGCACGGACGCGGCCGGCGGGGCGGAAAAGCTCGCCGAACTGTTGGCCGATCCTGCCCGCGGCGCACAGACCCTGTCGCGGGAACTGGGGCTCCTCGATGGCGTGACGGCCCGCTATGTGCAGCGCCTGGCGGCATCGGGACAAGCGGAACAGGCCCGCGCCGTCCTCATCGAGGCGCTGCCGGACAGGCTGGCATCGGCGGCCGACGCCACCACGGCCTTCGGGCGCGCCTGGGATTTTGTTGCGCGCAAGGCGTCCGATGCCATGGACGCCATCGGCGGGGCAATCGACGCGGCCGTCAGTGGTCCTGACAAGACAGCGGCGGCGCGTGTCAAGGAACTTGAAAAGCAGCGTCAAAATATACTCACGTCAGAAACCAACGTAGGTGTAAAAAATCACCCAAAGTTTGTATTCCTGCGGAATCCTAATGCTGATGTAATTGAAGCTGAAGCTGCATCACTGACGCCGGATGATCTTAAGGCTGACGGCCCGCGCAAGCGAACAGGAACGGGAAGCGCCCCCTCTGCCGAGGCCGTCAGGCTGCGGAAGATTGACGACGAACTGGCGGCCCTGCGCCCGAAGGCGGCAGCCGAAGCGGCCGCCGCCGAGGAAACCCGCCGCAAGGCCGTTGCGGACGCGGCGATCACGCGCGGCTATGACGTGGCATCCGGGTCGGCGGGGTCGGAACGGGCGCGGCGGATGCGGGGGCTGCGTGACGATATCGGCGCCCTGCAAGGTGCGCTCGATGCGGGCGCGGCGGGATCCGAACAGGCCGAAATCACATCGGCACTGGAAGCCAAGCGCCGGGCGCTGGCGGCGCTGGAACAGCAGCAGGCGCGCAACACCGAACTGGACCGTCTGGATGTGGCGATCCAGACCGAACGGGTGCCGGCGATCCGGGCGGAACTGGTTGCCCGGCGCGAGGCGCTGCGGATCGACGGCAAGGAAATCGACAATGCCACGGCGGCGGCGGAGAAGGCGGCGGCGCGTGCCAAGGCCTATGCCGAAGCTGACGGGCAGATATCGATCTCGGCCCGCACGCGACGGGAAAGCACGGCCGACCAGATCGCGGCCTTGGAAGCAGAAATCGCCACCCTCGGGCGATCGGCGGGGGCGGTTGCCGAACTGGAGGCCGTCACCCGGGCACTGGCAGCGGCCCGGCGCGAGGCGAAGGACGGCATTGTCAGCCCGGAAGAGGAAGCGCGCATCCGGGCGGATGCCGCCGCGGTCGGGCGAGCAACGGACCGGGCGTCCGCCGCCCGGCTGATCGACGACGCCCGGTTCGAGCGCGCGCAGCTCGCGCGCCCCGAAGGCGAAGCGGCCATTGCCGCCCGCCTGCGCTCGGCCCGCGTCGATCCGTCGTCGGTGGAGGGGCAGCAGGCGGCAGCCGAACTGCGGGCCGTGGATGCCATCAAGAAGCAGCGTGACGCCCTCGAAAATCTCAAGGACGAGGCCAAGGACTATCTCGGCATCATCCGGGAAAGCACCGGCGCATGGGATGCCGGCGAAAAGGTCCTGACCCGGTTCCTGGAAAAGCTGCAAGGGCGGGTCGAAGACTATCTGCTGAACGCCGCCCTCGGGATCCCGCAGCCGAAAATGACGCTGGCCGGGCTTGCCGGCTTCCGGACGGGGGGCGTGGCGAATGACAATAGCGCGCCCGGTTCGGCCGCCCTGACGCCCGGTCCGTCGCCGGCCTCCGCGCCGGTCCCGATGATGACGGGCGGCGCCGGGGTGTCGGCGTCGGCCCTGCGCTGGGCGCCGCAGGTGACGGCGGAGGCGACCCGGGCCGGGGTGGACCCGGCCCTTGCCCTGGCGGTGCTGGATGCGGAGAGCCGCGGCCGGCCCGATGCCCGGTCACCCGCGGGCGCCATCGGCCTCATGCAGCTGATGCCCGGGACCGC
>JBBSSF010000476.1:0-3379 GCA_038242345.1 Hyphomicrobiales bacterium | reverse complement strand
GACGCCGCCCCGTCTGCCGGCGTGATTGCCGGCATCGGCCGCATCCATGGCCGGGAATGCGTCATCGTCTGCAATGATGCCACCGTGAAGGGCGGAACCTACTTCCCCCTCACCGTGAAGAAGCATCTGCGCGCTCAGGAAATCGCCGAGCAGAACAATCTGCCTTGCCTCTATCTGGTGGACTCCGGCGGCGCGAACCTGCCCAATCAGGACGAGGTGTTTCCGGACCGGGATCATTTCGGCCGGATCTTCTACAATCAGGCGCAGATGAGCGCGAAGGGCATCGCCCAGATCGCGGTCGTCATGGGCTCGTGCACGGCCGGCGGCGCCTATGTGCCGGCCATGAGCGACGAGACCATCATCGTGCGCAATCAGGGCACGATCTTCCTGGCTGGCCCGCCGCTGGTGAAGGCGGCCACCGGCGAGGTGGTGAGCGCGGAAGACCTCGGCGGCGGCGACGTCCACACGCGCCTGTCGGGCGTCGCCGATCATCTGGCCCGGGACGACACCCACGCCCTGGCGCTCGCCCGCACCGCGGTCGCCAATCTCAACCGGGAAAAGGCGTGGCCCGTGGAGCGGATCCCGGCGCGGCCGCCCCATTATGATCCGGCGGAACTGCACGGCATCATCCCGACCGACACCCGCAAGCCCTACGATGTGCGCGACGTCATCGCCCGCGTCGTCGATGCCTCGGAGTTCCACGAGTTCAAGCCGCGCTTCGGCACGACGCTGGTCACCGGCTTTGCCCATATCGAGGGGATCCCGGTCGGCATCGTCGCCAACAACGGCATCCTGTTCTCGGAAAGTGCCGCCAAGGGCGCGCATTTCGTGGAATTGTGCTGCCAGCGCAAGATTCCGCTGGTGTTCCTGCAGAACATCACCGGCTTCATGGTCGGCCAGAAGTACGAGAACGAGGGCATCGCCCGCCACGGCGCCAAGCTGGTGACGGCGGTCGCGTGCGCCAACGTGCCGAAATTCACCGTCATCATCGGCGGCTCGTTCGGCGCCGGCAACTATGGCATGTGCGGCCGCGGCTATTCTCCGCGCTTCCTGTGGATGTGGCCGAATGCCCGCATCTCCGTGATGGGCGGCGAACAGGCGGCCTCCGTGCTCGCCACCGTGCGCCGCGACGGCGTGGAAAAGCAGGGCGGGCACTGGAGCGCCGAGGACGAGGCGACCTTCCGCGCCGGCATCCGCGAGACCTACGAGCGGCAGGGCCATCCCTACTATGCGACCGCAAGGCTCTGGGACGACGGCGTGATCGACCCGGCCGACACCCGCCGCGTGCTGGCCCTCGGCCTCTCGGCGAGCCTCAACGCGCCGATCCCGGATGCCCGCTTCGGCGTGTTCCGGATGTGACGGGGGCCACCATGACATCTCTTCTCGTCACCCGCTCGGGGCCGGTCGCGACCGTCACCCTCAACCGGCCGGAGATCCGCAACGCCTTCGACGATGCGCTGATCGCGGCGCTGACCGAGGCGTTCCGGGAGCTGGGCGCCGACCCTGACGTGCGCGTCGTCGTGCTGGCCGCCGCCGGCAAGGCGTTCTGCGCCGGGGCCGATCTCGCGTGGATGCGGCGCATGGCCGATTATAGCCACGCGGAAAATCTGGCCGATGCCACCGCGCTCGCCACCATGCTGCGCACGCTCCACGCCTGCCCGAAGCCGGTGATTGCCCGGGTTCAGGGCGACGTGTTTGCCGGCGGCATGGGGCTGGTGGCCGCGGCCGACATCGCGATCGCCGCGCCGACGGCGCGCTTCTGCCTGTCGGAAGTGAAACTCGGCCTGATCCCGGCAACGATCGCGCCCTATGTGATTGCCGCGCTCGGCCCCCGCGCTGCCCGCCGCTTCTTCCTGACGGCGGAAATCTTCTCCGCTGAAACGGCGCTGGCGACCGGTTTCGTCCACGAGCTGGCCGAGCCCGACGCGCTGGATGCGGCGGTGGACCGGGTGGTCGGGCAGTTGCTCGCTGCCTCCCCGGCGGCGCTTTCCGCCTGCAAGCGGCTTCTCGCCGAAGTCGGCGGCCGGCCGGTGGATGACGGGCTGGTGGCCGATACGGCCGGGCGCATCGCCGATATCCGCGCCTCCGTCGAGGGGCGCGAGGGCGTGCAGTCCTTCCTTCAGAAAACGAAGCCCTCCTGGCTTGCCGCATTGGCGGAAAGGGCGTGACGATGACGACGCACCGGATTTCGAAGATCCTGATTGCCAATCGCGGCGAGATCGCCTGCCGGGTGGCTGCCACCGCGCGCCGGCTCGCCATCCGCACGGTCGCCGTCCACTCCGATGTCGATGCCCATGCCCGCTTCGTCTCGGCCTGTGACGAGGCGGTGTCGCTGGGGGGATCTGCGCCGAAGGACTCCTATCTCCGTTGGGAGAAGATCCTCGCGGCAGCCAAGGAAACCGGCGCCGACGCCATCCACCCCGGCTATGGCTTCCTGTCGGAAAATGCCGAGTTCGCGGCGGCCTGCGCCGAGGCCGGGCTGATCTTCATCGGCCCGCCGCCGTCCGCCATCCGCGCCATGGGGCTGAAGGCGGAATCCAAGCGGCTGATGGAGGCCGCCGGCGTGCCGCTGGTGCCGGGCTATCATGGTGCCGATCAGGATCCCGCCCTTCTGGCAACGGAAGCCGACCGCATCGGCTATCCGCTGATGATCAAGGCGTCCGCCGGCGGTGGCGGCAAGGGCATGCGCATCGTCCGGGCGCGGGAAGACTTCGCCGACGCGCTTGCCTCCTGCCAGCGCGAGGGCGCGTCCAGCTTCGGCAGTGCCGCCGTACTTCTGGAACGCTATGTGACGCGGCCGCGCCATATCGAGATCCAGGTGTTCGGCGACGCCCACGGCAATTATGTCCACCTGTTCGAGCGCGACTGCTCGGTGCAGCGCCGGCACCAGAAGGTGCTGGAGGAAGCGCCGGCGCCGGGCCTCTCGCCGGAGCGCCGCGCGGAAATGGGGGCGGCCGCGATCGCCGCCGCCAGTGCCGTCGGCTATGTCGGCGCCGGCACGGTGGAGTTCATCGCCGAACCGACCGCCGATGGCGACCTGCGTTTCTACTTCATGGAGATGAACACCCGGCTCCAGGTCGAGCATCCGGTGACGGAAGCGATCACCGGTCAGGATCTCGTCGAATGGCAGATCCGGGTGGCCGAAGGCGCGCCGCTGCCGGTCCGACAGGAAGACCTGACGATTTCCGGCCATGCCATCGAGGCGCGCATCTGCGCGGAAGCGCCGGACAACGACTTCCTGCCGGCGATCGGCCATCTGGCGGTGCTGCACCTGCCGGAACACAGCGCATTCACCCGGGCAACCACCGGCGTGCGGGTGGATTCCGGCGTGGGCGCGGGGGACGACATTTCCCCCTTCTATGATCCGATGATCGCCAAG
>JBBSSF010000475.1:0-3415 GCA_038242345.1 Hyphomicrobiales bacterium | reverse complement strand
CGGCACCCAGCGGCTCACCCGGCTCGTCGGCCGGGCCAAGGCCATGGACCTCTGCCTCACCGGCCGGCTGATGGATGCGGCCGAGGCCGAGCGCGCGGGCCTCGTCTCCCGCGTCGTGCCGGCGGACCGGCTGATGGACGAGGCGCTGGAGGCGGCCCGCACGATTGCCGGTTTCTCGACGCCGGTCGCCATGATGACCAAGGAGGCGGTGTCGCGGGCGCTGGAAACGACGCTGGCCGAGGGCATCCGCTTCGAGCGGCGGGTGTTCCACTCCATGTTCGCCACCGAGGACCAGAAGGAAGGCATGGCCGCCTTCGTCGAGAAGCGAAAGGCCGTGTTCAAGGACGGCTGATACCAGGCGCATTAAGTGCTGACCGCACCTCAGCGCCTGAAGGGCAGCAGATTTCTCATATGCCCCAAAGACATGAGAAATCTGCATCGGAATACCAAAGAGTCCTCTTCGAGGATCTTTGGTATGAGCCCGCGCCAGAAGCCGGCCGCTGATGGCAAGGGTCCCCGAAATGGATCCCATGCCATCAGTGGCCGACAAGCTCCCGGCCATGGGGCGCGTCATAATCCAGGATCGGGCCGACGGGCACCACCCCGGACGGATTGATCGTCCGGTGGCTCTCATAATAATGGCCCTTGATGTGGCCGAAATCGACGGTGCCGCGCACTTTCGGCATCTGGTAGATGTCGCGGCTATAGGCCCACAGCGCCGGATAGTCGCTGAGCCGGCGGATGTTGCACTTGAAATGGCCGACATAGACCGCATCGAAGCGGATCAGCGTCGTGAACAGGCGGATGTCGGCCTCGGTCAGCTGCGCGCCGGTGAGGAAGCGGCGGGTGGCAAGGCGCGCCTCCAGCCGGTCGAGAGCCGAGAACAGCGGCGTTACCGCCTCCTCATAGGCCTCCTGGGTCGTGGCGAAGCCGGCCCTGTAGACGCCATTGTTGATCGCCGGATAGATCCCGGCATTCAGCGCATCGATCTCGGCGCGCAGGACGGGCGGATAATAGTCGCCCGGCGTCGCGCCCACGGCGTCAAAGGCCGAGTTGAACATGCGGATGATTTCCGACGACTCGTTGGAAACGATCGTCGAAGTTTCCTTGTCCCAGAGCACGGGCACGGTCACGCGGCCGCTATAGCCGGTGTCGGCGGCGGTATAGACCTGATGCAGGAAATGGGCGCCGCGGATCGGATCCGGCACCACGCCCGGGCCCGGCTCGAAGGTCCAGCCGTCCTCCAGCATGCGCCAGTGGACGACGGAGACGGAAATCATCTCCTCCAGCCCCTTCAGCGCCCGCAGGATCAGGGTGCGGTGCGCCCAGGGGCAGGCCAGCGACACATAGAGATGATAGCGCCCGGCTTCCGCCGCAAAGCCGCCGCGCCCGGTCGGACCCGGGGCGCCATCGGGGGTGACGAAATTGCGGAACAGGCTGTCCTGACGCACGAACCGGCCACCGCTGGCCGAGGTGTCATACCATCTGTCATGCCAGATGCCGTCGACGAGAAGGCCCATGGGACGCTCCGAACGGGGCGGGCCAGCGGGCCCGGAAAAGGGCTCCGCCCCGGCAGCCGGGGCGGAGACGGATCAGGAAGACCGGGCGGTCCTCAGCGGTCGAACAGGCCGTTCTGATAGTCGGTGAAGGCCTGCTGGAGTTCGGCCCGGGTGTTCATGACGAAGGGGCCATAGCGCGCGACAGGCTCGCCGATGGGCTTGCCCGCCACCAGAAGCACCCGGACGGGGCCGGTCTGGCTCTCGATGGTAAGGGCGTCGCCGCCGCCGAGCACGGCCACATATTTCCGCCCGACCGACTTGCCGCCGAGGAGCGCCAGCCCCTCGAACACATAGGCAAAGCCGGCAAGCTCCGAAGGGATCGGCAGCACCACCCGGCCATGTTCGGGCACGGCGACGTCGACGATCAGCGGCGTCGTCGACGGCGAGGCGATGGGACCGGTGACGCCGCCGACGCTGCCGGCGAGCACCTTGAGGGTCGCGTCATCGAGGGTGGTGGCGGGGATGCGCGCCGCCGGGATGTCCTGATAGCGCGGATCGAGCATCTTTTCCTTGGCCGGCAGGTTCAGCCACAGCTGGAAGCCGCGCATCAGCCCTTCCTGCTGCTCCGGCATCTCGGAGTGGACGAGGCCGCGGGCGGTGGTCATCCACTGCACGTCGCCGGGGCCGAGCAGACCCTCGTTGCCGCGGCTGTCGCGGTGGCGCATGCGGCCGTCGAGCATGTAGGTGATGGTCTCGAAGCCGCGATGGGGATGGTCCGGGAAGCCGGCGATATAGGCGTTCGGATCGTCCGAGCCGAACTCGTCCAGCATCAGGAACGGATCCACCTCGGAAAGCGCCTGGGTGCCGATCACCCGGGTGAGCTTCACGCCGGCGCCGTCACTGGCGGCCATGCCGTGCACGATGGCCGTGGGCACGCGGGCGCGGATTTCGGAAAGCGTCGTCATCGGTCTTTCCTCAGGGCATTTTCAGGCGAAGCGGAGACCGGCTCGCGTGAGGAAATGCGAAGGATTTCGGGAGCGGAGCCGTCCGCCCCGCTGTCTGCCCCAAAGCTAGGGGCTCCCGGCCGCCGGCGAAAGCGGCAGCGGCGCGAACCCAGTGTTCGCAGTTTCTGAACGGTCGGCCACGACCGTTCAGCGATCTCCCGCATCCCCGTCCCCCGCCCGAGCCTGAAGACCAGCGGATTTCTCTTCTCCCCTGACGGCATGATACCAGGCGCACGAAGTGCCGACCGCACCGTGCGCCTGAAGATCAGCAGATTTTCCATATGCCTCAATGGCATGGAAAATCTGCACCGGACTGGCAAAGGCTCCTTGTTCAGGGACCCTTGCCATCAGCGTCGGCGGCCGACGAGGAAGCCGAGGAGCAGTGCGCCGGCGGCAACGATCGTCGGGTTGACGGCCCCGGCCTTCAGGAGGGTGTCCAGCGGATCGTCCCCGGCAGACGCGGTGGCCGCAGGGGCCGGAGCCGGGGCAGGCCGCGCCGGGGCCGGTGCATCCACCCGGCCGGCCAGAAGGGCGCCGATCCCGAGGGCGACGAGGGCGAACAGCAGTCCGCCGCCCGCGACCGAGACGGCCGCGCCGGCCGCCCCAAGACGGGGCTCCAGCGCCAGCCACGCGCCGAGGGAAACGGCGACGAGCGCCACCACGGCGAACAGGAAGGCGATCGCCCCGAAGGCGACCCAGATCCCGGTCTTTGCGGCGGTGCGGTTCACGGCGCGCTCGACCGGCGCGACGAAGGAGCCGCGCGCGATCATCAGGCCGATGCGCAGGAGCGGCAGGCTCATGCGCCCCTGCCGCGGGACAGGAAGCCGACGAGGAGGCCGACGCCCAGGGCGGTCAGCACGGAGGTGGTCGGGTTGCGCTCGATGACGCCCTGGACATCGGCGCCAAGGGACT
>JBBSSF010000474.1:0-3420 GCA_038242345.1 Hyphomicrobiales bacterium | reverse complement strand
TGAAACTGGAGCGGGCGATGGGATTCGAACCCACGACCCCAACCTTGGCAAGGTTGTGCTCTACCCCTGAGCTACGCCCGCATCCATGTCTCGCAGGGCCGCCAGCCAGTTCCCGAAGGAGCGGGGCCCCGGTCCGGTCGGCGTCGCCGCTGCCGGAACGAGGCGGCTTATGCCCCGCCGGCGCGGGATTGGCAAGAGATTCGATGCGAGAAAAGCCGACGGGGCAAGGACCGGCCCCGCCGGACATCTGGACCCGGGGCCGCCCGGCCGGCTATCTCCCTCGGTCAGGCCGGAGGGGCGGGCGCCCCGGTCGCTGTCCTGATCCCGCGGAGCCCTGACCCGATGCCGCGCACCACGGTCGAACACTGGCAGATCCTCGTCGCCATCGTCGATGCCGGCAGCTTTGCCGCTGCCGCCGACGGGCTGGGCCGCAGCCAGTCCTCGGTCTCCTATGCCGTGGCGCAGCTGCAGGACCGGCTCGGTGTCGCGCTTCTGGAAATGGACGGCCGCCGCGCCCGGCTGACCCCGATCGGCCGGGTGCTGGTCGCCGAGGCGCGGCCGCTGATTGCCGATCTCTCCCGGCTGGAGGCCCGCGCCCGCCAGCTTGCCGCCGGCGACGAGCCGGAAGTGCGGCTGGCGGTCGACAGCATCTTTCCCCGCCCGCGGCTGTTCCAGGCTCTGGCGGCCTTCCGCACCGCCTTTCCCGCCACCCGGGTCCACATCACCGAGACCGCCCGGCTGACGGTGGCCGAGGCGATCGCCGGCCCGGAGGCCGCGGATCTCGTCATCGCCGCCCATCCGATCGGCGCATGGATGAGCACGCCGCGTCTGGAGATCTCCTTCGTGGCGGTCGCGGCCGCCAGTCATCCGCTCGCCTGCTCCGGCGGACCGGTGACGCTGGCCGATCTCGCCCGGCATCTGGTCGTCGTCATCCGCTCGCCGGAAACGGCGGAGGTGGATGCCGCGCTCGCCCGGCGCTCCGGCGAGCACTGGTCCGTCAACAGTCTGGAGGCGGCACTGTCGGCGGTCGCCTCCGGCCTCGGCTATGGCTGGCTGCCGGCGGATCTGGTCGCCGGCCCGCTCGCCGCCGGCCTCCTGCGCGCGCTGCCGCTTTCCACCGGCCGCGTCCGCCGGGTGACGCTCAATCTCGTGCCGCGGGATGCCGATGGCGCCGGGCCGGCCACCCGGGCGCTCGCGCACCTGCTGGCCGAGCCGGATGTCGCCGGCCGGGCGGACGAGATCAATCGGATTTCCGGATCCGATTGATCCGATAATGGCGCTTATTCGCCCGCATCGACGATGATAGAAGAGGAGCAGTCCCGGAGATGCGCCCGGGGGCTCCCCTGTCCGGCAGCGGACGGCGATGGCAGGCCTCCTTGCCCGGCCGGCATGTCCGCTTCCTTTTTTCCAGAGCTGGATTCTTTCGCGATGCGCGGTTCCGCCGTGGTCTCTTCCCTTGATTTCCTGATCCGTCCGGGCCGGGCCGCGGTGCTGCGGGCGGCCCGCGGAACCATGGCGGCCCTGCTGGCGCTCGCCCTTTCCATTGCCGCCGGCCTCGACAGCCCGTTCTGGGCGGCCATGACGGTGTGGCTGGTGGCCCAGCCGACCCGGGGCCAGCTGGTGGGCAAGTGTCTTGGCCGGCTGGCCGGCTCGGTCATCGGCGCGGCGGCGGCGGTGGGCTTCATCCACCTCTATGCCGCGAGCCCGGAGCTGTTCGTGCTGGTGCTGGCCATCTGGGTCGGCGGCACGGCGCTGCTGTCCAATCTGCTCACCGGCTATCGGGCCTATACGGCGCTGCTGTCGGGCTACACGGCGCCGCTGGTGGCGCTGAGCGGCCTGCATCATCCCGAGGCCGCCGGAATGCTGGCGGCCTCCCGGGTGGGCTGCATTGCCATCGGCATCGTCTCCTCGGCGCTCCTCACCTGGTTCGCGACGCCGGGGGATGATCTCGGCGTGCTGCGCGACCGCGCGCTGCGGCTGGCCGGCGAAATGCGCAGCTGGATGCGGGCGCTCCTCTCCGCCTCCGAGGGGCGGGAGGCGCTGGCCCGGCGGGAAACCCTTCTCGTCACCGAGATGGCGATCCTCGACAGCCAGTGCGATGTCGGCACCTCCGGGGCGCCGGCGGTGCTGAAGGAGCGCCGTCAGGTGCGGGCGCTGCTGAACGCGACGCTGACCGCCATGGCCGCCCTGAAGGCGCTGGAGAGCGCCCGTCACCGGCCGGGCGACGGACCGGCGGCAGCAGCCGAGCTGGAGGACCTGCGGGCGGCGCTCACCGGGGCGGGCGATGCCCGCGACCATGCGGAGCGCATCGAGAGCTGGTGCGGCCGGGCGAGCGATCATCCGGTGCTGCCGCGCCATCATGTGCGGCATCTGGCGGAGGCCATGCGCACGGCGGCGGCCGGTCTGGAGCGCCTGTCCACCGATGATCCGCTGGGAACGGAGGCGGTGGCCCGGCCGGCGCGCCATCTGGAATGGCGGGATGCCCTGCGCACCGGCGTGCGCACCTTCCTCACCATCGCCGTCCTCGGCACGGGCTGGGTGCTGTCGGGGCTGGATCTCTTCGCCATGGCGATGATGGGCGCGGCGATCATGAGCGCGCTCTTTGCCAGCATGGAAACGCCGAAGACCAGCATCCTGCGGGCGGTGAAGGGGGTTGCGGCCGGAACGGTGGGGGCGGCGGTGTTCGTGCTCCTGGTGCTGCCCCATGTCCATTCGGAGATCATGCTGCTGGTGGCGCTCGCTCCCTTCGTCTTCGTCGGCGCGCTGGCGCTGGCCGACCGGCGCATGGCCCCTCTCGGCATGGATTACAGCATGATCCTGATGCTGCTCTCCGCGCCGGCCTTCCCCGTGACCATGGAGCGGGCCCACTTCCTGCACATCATGCCGGGCCCGGTGCTCGGCGCCCTGTCGGCGGCGCTCGCCCTTCATCTCGTGTTCCCGACCGATCCCGCCCGCCGGCTGGCCGACATGCAGGCCGCGATCCGCCAGGCGGTGCTGCGTCTGGGCGAAACGGCGGTGCCGGTGCGCGACACCCTGTGGCGGGCCCGCGCCCTCCACCGGGCGCTGCGGCTGGTGGTGCGCACCTCCTCGGCGGGGCAGGAAACGGCGCCGGCCACCCGGCTGGCCATCGTCTCGCTGGCGCTTGGCGAGGATCTGCTGGCGGTGCGCGCCATTGCGGAAAGCCTGCCGCCGGAGGAGCGCGACGCGCTGACCATGGCGCTGGCCCGGGTGCCGGCGGGGGAGGCGGACGCGGCGGCGGGGGTCCGCTCGCTCTCGGTGGAGCCGGTGCTGGCCCGGGCCGATCGGGCGCTGCCGGGCATTCTGGCCGAGGTCGCCGTCGGGCTGGAGCTTCTCGCCCCGCGCGCGGCGTGAGCGTTCGCGGCGCCTGCGTCGAAACGGAAACGGGCGGCGGACATCCTG
>JBBSSF010000473.1:0-3433 GCA_038242345.1 Hyphomicrobiales bacterium | reverse complement strand
TCCCCTCCTCGAACAGCGCGCGCGTGGCCGAGCCCGCCTCCCGGAACACCCAGGGCAGCCGCACCAGATCGGCCGGCGCCGGAATGGCGTCCGCGGGCACCGGAAAGCCGGCGGCCACCACGATCACCAGCGCATCGCTCGCCACCGGCCGGGCCACCAGACCGGGCTCGTCCACCGGCCCCTCAATGAAGCCGAGATCCGCCTCGCCGGACAGCACCCGGGCCGAGACCGCGCCGGTGTTGGTGATGGAGAGCGCCAGCTCGATGCCGGGA
Organism: Hyphomicrobiales bacterium; assembly: GCA_038242345.1. Taxonomy (GTDB): domain Bacteria; phylum Pseudomonadota; class Alphaproteobacteria; order Rhizobiales; family Segnochrobactraceae; genus JBBSSF01. The sequence continues at coordinate 3,161 of JBBSSF010000473.1, read as the reverse complement.
TGGGCATCGCGGAAGCGGCGCAGCAGCGGCGGCAGCCAGTAGGTGCCGACGGTCTGGCTGGCGGCCAGCGTCAGGGCACCGCGCTTCAGGCCCGAAAGATCCGACAGCACCGCCTCGGCCGCCGCCGCCCGGGCCACCACCGCCCGGGCCTCGGCCAGGAACACCCGGCCGGCATCCGTCAGCTCGATGCGCCGGCCGACCCGGTCGAACAGGCGCACCGCATGGCGGTTCTCCAGGGCGGCGACCGCCGCCGACGTCGCCGACTGGGTGAGATTGAGGGCGCGCGCGGCCCGGGTGACATGCTCGTGCTCGGCCACCGCCACGAAGATGCGCAACTGCTCCAGCGTCATCGCCCGGCCTTCCCAGCACGAGAACAAGAGGAAGAGCCCGGACGGTCGGTCCGGGCTCTCGGGGGCTTCCGGGGAAGGCACGCGGCCGGACGGACCGTCAGGCCGTCAGGTGCACCAGTAGCAGGGCGACGCCGGCGATGAAAAGGAAAGCCAGCGCGGCCAGCAGCAGCGGACGCACGCCCCGGGCGGCGATGCGGCGGGCATCGGTGCCAAGCCCCATGGCGGCGAGCGCCAGGGTCAGCAGGATGCCGGTCGCATCCACCATGCCGAGCCGCACCGGCTCCGGGATCAGCCCGAGGCTGTTCACCCCGACCATGAGGATGAAGCCGAGCACGAACCACGGCACCACCGGCGCCGATCCGGCCGCGGCATCGGCCCGGTGACGCACCGCCAGCCCCAGCACCATCAGCGTCGGCGCCAGAAGCAGGATGCGGGCGAGCTTGGCCACGGTTCCGGTTTCCAGCGCCACCGGCCCGCCCTGATAGGCCGCTCCCACCACCTGGGCGATCTCGTGGATCGAGGCGCCGCTCCACAGGCCGAAGCCTTCCGGCGTCAGGCCGAACGGGGCGGCCAGCAGCGGATAGAGCAGCATGGCGATGGTGCCGAACACGGTGACCGTCGCCACGGCATAGGCGATGTCCTCCTCGTCGGCCCGGGTGACGCCGGCCGCCGCGATCACCGCCGAGGCGCCACAGATCGAGGTGCCGGCGGCAATCAGCTCGGCGAGCCTGGCATCGACCCCGAGGAGCCGCCCCAGCCCGACAGTGACGAGGAAGGTGGCGCCCATGGCGACCACGATCACCAGGAGCCCGCCGCCGCCGACCGCCGCCAGCTCGCCGACGGTGAGGCGCGCGCCCAGAAGCACGATCGCCAGCCGCAGCATCGGCCGCACGGCAAGGCGCACGCCCGGACCGAACACCGCCGGCGGCGTCCACACCGCCCTCAGCACCATGCCCAGGAGGATTGCCAGGATCATCGGGCTGAACAGACCGAGACCCGGCAGATGGGTCGCCCCCTGCGCCACGAGGCCGAGACCGGCGACCAGCGCCAGCCCCGGCGCGAAGGCAACGAGTTCCGAAGTCCGGTTCCGCACCGGAAGGGCCCTGAGGGCATCCATGCCGCCGTGCTCCCGCATCCTGTTTCCTGAATGAAAACAAGGATGCCGATCCGGGACCCGGCCTTCCAACGCATTTTCGTTCTCAAACCGATCGCCCGGGGCGAACGATTTTCCTCCCGTTCCCCGGACAGGCGGTCACACCGATCGGGTGATGCCGCCATCCACGCGGATGTTCTGGCCGGTGATGTAGGCCGCGCCGTCGGAGGCGAGGAAGGAGACGGTGGCCGCGATCTCCTCCACCTTGCCATAGCGGCGCATGGGGATGCGGGAGACGATCTCCGGCTTCTCGGGAAAGGAATTCACGAAGCCGGGCAGGATGTTGTTCATGCGCAGGCCGTCGGCGGCATAGCGATCGGCAAAGAGCTTGGCGAAGGCCGCGAGCCCGGCGCGGAACACGCCCGAGGTCGGGACGGCCGGATCCGGCTCGAAGGCGGCAAAGGTCGAGATGTTGAGGATGACGCCCGCCCCCTGGGCCAGCATCACCGGGGTGACCAGCCGCGTCGGCCGGATGGCGCCGAGCAGATAGACGTCCATGCCGCGGTGCCAGTCCTCGTCGGAGAGTTCCAGCACCGGCGCGCGCGGGCCGTGACCGGCCGAGTTCACCAGCACGTCGATGCGGCCATAGCGGTCCATGGCACCGGTCACCAGCCGGGCGAGGTCCTCGGACGACTGGTTGGAGCCGGTGACGCCGAAGCCGCCAAGACCGTTCGCCAGCGCCTCGCCCTTACCGGAGGAGGACAGGATGGCGACCCGGTAGCCATCGGCCGCCAGCCGGCGCGCCGCCGCCGCTCCCATGCCACTGCCGCCGGCGGTGATGAGAGCCACCTTCTCGTCGATCATGGGACGGTCCCTTCCGTGTCGCGTCTTGCGGGACAGGCACCATAGCGCCGGCGTCCACCGCGACAAGCACCCGGCCCGCCTCAGCGCCCGCCGAACACCGGCAGCCGGTAGTTCAGGCGCAGCGCGACCAGATCGAGCCGCGTGCTTTCCGGCGCCAGGTTCACCCCGGCAAGGGACGGCGTGCCGGGCGTGGTGAAGGTCTCCGAGCGGCCGAGGTCCACATGCCGGTAGTCGACGGCGACGGAGAGATTCTTCTGCAGGAGCACCTCGACGCCGCCGCCAACGGTCCAGCCGGTGTTGGTGCTGTCATTGTCGAGGATGCGGCCGACAGAGTTGAAATTGTTGAAGCTGTCGGTCTGCTGGTCCCAGGCGAGGCCGCCGCTGCCATAAAGCAGGGCGCGATCGAAGGCATAGCCCAGACGCCCGGTCAGGGTGGCGAGGGCATTCACCCGGCTGCCGCAGTCGAAGCCGGCGGCATAGCCCTCTTCCGCCGTGGAATAGCAGGTGTTGGTGCCGACGATATTGGCCCAGCCGCCCGCCAGCTCCAGACCGGCCACCACGGGCCCGAGCTGATAGGTCACCCCGATCTGTCCGCCGGCGAGCGCCCCGCCCAGATCCGCCGCATCGCCGGTGACCGGCGGCGGGAACGGCCCGTCATAGCGCGTGGCCCCGGCCCCGCCCCCGAGAGTGCCGCCGACATAGAGGCCGCTCCAGTTGACCGGCGCCGGCTTCTCGCCGGTGTCGACGGGGAGCGCCGCCGGACGATCGCCAAAATGATAGGCCGCCTGGAGGAAGCCGCCATAGCGCTCGGCATAGAACACCATCGGCGAGCGCTATGGCGGCTTCCTCCAGGC
>JBBSSF010000472.1:0-3435 GCA_038242345.1 Hyphomicrobiales bacterium | reverse complement strand
CCCTCACCCGGTATTGGGTGGGCGTGTTCCAGCATGTCATCGGCCTCAAGCGAGACGAGATCGTCGGTGCCCGCACCTGGGCCCGGCTCGCCCCCTACATCACCGCCACCGAGGACTGATTATGCGCCCGATCATCAAGGATGCCCTGTTCTATGCCGGCGTCATCGTCCTGAACGCGATGCTTTTCGTCGGGATTGCCCTTGCGGATGATGGCGGCACCGGATCCGTGGTTGCCATCCGCTGGGGCGAGCTGCTGCTGACCCATGCCGACACGATCGTCTACCTGATCGTGTCTGGCCTGCTCTGGTCGGCGCGGGGCCTGCCGGCCGAATGGCAGGCGCGACTCAAGACGGCGCGCGCCGACCAGCTGCTCACCCATGCGGTGCGCTATGGCGTCAATGCCGTTGCCGGCGCGTCGGCCGACAAGGTGCTTACCGTGCACGTTGCCAGCCCCGTTGCTGCGTCGGCGCTTGCCTATGCCATCGACAAGGGGCCATCGGCCCTCATCCGGTGGATGGGCGGCCCGACGGCGGTCGCCGAAATGATCTGGGCGCGCCTGGACGTCAGCCCGGAAGCCGGCCGGCCGGATCTGGAATCGCTGGCCGGCCGCGTGCTGGCCACCCGCTGACGGGCGTACGCCCGGAGACCCAAGATGACCGATCTGCCCATCTCTCACTATGCGGAGCGCATCGACCGTGCGCACCGCCGCCTCGACGACGTGGAGGGGCGGGTCGGTCGCCTGGAGACGGCCGATGCCGTCGCCGCCGAACGCGACAAGCACATCCAGGCATCACTGACCAAGATCGAACTGACCCTCTCGCGCCTGGCCTGGCTGGTTGTCACCGCGCTGGCCGGCGGGGTCCTCACATGGGTCGTTCAGGGAGGGCTGTTCCGTGGCCAGTAAAAAGCAGCCCGAAAAGAAGCCGCCGAAATCCGAAAATGCCGACCTGCGGCGCAAGGCGAAGTCCGATTATATCTATCGCCGCATGCACGGCGCGACGATCGCGCTTGCCCTCGGGGTCTCGGAGGCGACCTTCGGTCGATGGAAAAAGGCGGCGCGGCTCGCGGGCGATGACTGGGACATCGCCCGGTCCGCGTCCGTCATGGCCGGGGAAGGGCTGGACGTCGTCGTCTCCTCGGTCATCGAAGACTTCATTATCATGGCGCAATCGCTTCTGGGGGAAGCGAAAAATGCCGAACTGCCACTGAACGTCCGTGTCGCCCATGTCGTGGCGCTGGCGGATGCGATGACCAAGATGGCGGGATCCGCCGGCAAGCTGGCGCCGAAAATATCCGAACTCGGCGTTGCTCAGGATGTGCTCAAGCACTTCCTGACTTTCACGAAGGAAAATTTCCCGCAACACGCGGCGGCGATCCTGGAAATCATCGAGCCGTTCGGGGAGCGCCTGGCGGGGCTGTACCGGTCATGAAGCGCCCGCAGGTCAAGCCGCCCCTCTCCATCCGGGATTTCCGGGAGTCGCTTGCCGACATGGCGGCGGACCTCGCCCGGTGGGTCGAGCTGTCGGTCGAGGCCTTCCCTTCCGACCCGGCGGCCCGGGCGGCGCGCCTGGCCAAGGTCCGGGATCCGGTCTCCGGATACCGGTTCTTTCTGGAAACGTACCTGCCGCATTATGTCAAAGGCGACGCCTCGCTCTTCCACGAGGATGTTTTCGTTCGTTTTCCTGCGGTTCTGTCGGGCGGGGGCGGTGCGCGGGAACTGTTCATCGCGCCGCGCGGGTCGTCGAAAAGCACGCACCTGTCGCTGGGTGGAGCGCTCCACTGCATCGTGCTGGGGCTGAAACGATATATTCTTGAAGTCTGCGACGTCGCGGGGCAGGCTGACCTGCTCATTGAGGCGATCAAGGCCGAACTCACGAATAATCCGCGGCTCTCCGCCGATTTTCCCGAGGTCACCGGCGAAGGCCGGATCTGGCGGCAGGGCGAAATCGTCACCCGCAACAATATCCGGGTGGAAGGTCTGGGCGCCGGGCAGAAGCTGCGCGGCCGTCGTCACGGCCCGCACCGGCCGGACCTGCTGTTTTTTGACGATCTGGAAAATGACGAGGCTGTGCGGTCGCCCGAACAGCGTCAGAAACTGGAAATGTGGGTGAACCGCGCGGCGCTCAAGGTGGGTCCGCCGGATGGCTCCATGGACGTGATCTGGGTCGGGACGGTGCTCCACTATGACGCCGTCCTGGTGCGCGCCTCCCGATCCCCTGTCTGGCACACGACGCGGTTTCAGGCGATCGTGCGCTGGCCTGACCGGATGGACCTCTGGGATCAATGGGAAGAGGTCTACCGATCCGGCGACGGCGACAAGGCGGCAGCCGAAGCCTTCTATCGCACGCACAAGGTCGACATGGATGCGGGTGCCGTCGTCAACTGGCCATCGGTGCAGCCGCTGTTGTGGCTGATGTTTGAACGCACGGCCAGTCACGATGCGTTTGAATCCGAATACCAGAATAAACCGGTGGCCGAAGGGTCTCCGTTCGCCAAATTGATTTTCTGGTCGGACCGTCCGTCCGGGCTGATCCTCTTCGGCGCCCTTGATCCGTCGCTCGGCAAGTCGGGCAAGGGGCGGGACCCGTCGGCCATCCTGATCGGCGGTTATGACCGGGTGAAAGGGCGCCTGGACGTGCTGGAGGCGTCTGTCCGGCGGCGCCTGCCGGACGTCATCATTGCCGACGTGATCGCGCTGCACCGGCAATATCAGTGCCTGCTGTGGTTTGTGGAATCGGTGCAGTTTCAGGAATTCTTGCGCACCCAGCTCATGGTGGAGGCGGCGCGGCAGGGGGTGGCACTGCCGGCCATGCCGGTGGTGCCCCATGCCGACAAGCGGCTGCGCATCGAACGCCTGCAACCCCCCATCGGATCCGGCATGATCCGCGTGCACCCGACGCAACAGACGCTCATCGACCAGCTCCAGCAATGGCCGCATGGCGACCATGATGACGGGCCGGATGCCCTGGACATGCTGTGGCAGGGCGCCGTCACCTATTCCGGTGGCCTGATCGGGTCGGCCGGCAGCATCGGCATGGCCGGCGGCGGCCGTGACATCTTCAGCGGATGGCGGATGTGAGCAAGAACAGAAAGTCCCGTGTCGCCTTTGCCGCTGCCGCTACCGGTCCGGTGGACGCCCGGAAGAACCTCCCGGCCGAAGCCCGGGCGCTGATCGCGCACGCCCGTAACGACATCACGATCCCCTATTATTCGGGCGCCCTTCAGCATGCCGACGATACGCTGATCCAGCGCGGCGGCGGTCAGGGGCTCAAGATCTATGACGAGATCGAGCGCGACCCCCGTGCCTATGCGGTGCTGCAGAAGCGAAAGAAGCACCTGCTGGCCCGGGAATGGGTGGTTGTTCCGGCGTCGCCAGCCCCGCGCGATGTGGCGGCGGCGGACTTCGTCCGGCGGGTGCTGGCGGGGCTGCCTTTT
>JBBSSF010000471.1:0-3439 GCA_038242345.1 Hyphomicrobiales bacterium | reverse complement strand
GGCGACGGCCTGCACCGCGGCCGACAGGCCCTCCGGCCGCCAGCCGCGCACGAACTCCTCATAGGACAGCGCCGGATGAAACTGCACCGCCCGCAGCGCCGGCCCGGTGACCCGCGGATCCCGGCTGCCGAGGAGGACGGCGGCCAGCCGCCGGGCCAGCCAGCTCTTGCCGGTGCCCGGCGGGCCCTGAAGAATGAGGTTGCGCCGCAGCTTCCAGCGATCGAGCGCGCGTGCCAGCACATCCTCGGCAAAGAAGCCGCCCTCGGCGGCAATGTCGGCCAGGGTGTAGGGCTCAGGCGGCGGCAGATCCGGGACCGGGGACGGATCGGGAGATGCGGGCACGGCCTCCGGGCTGTCGGGAGCCTGCGCGATACCGGCAGCCTCGCCCTCATCCGGCGCGGGGGCGTCCTCGTCGTCGGGGGCGCTCTGGCCCCAGCCGGCATTTGCCCGCACCTCGCGGAAGATCTCCCGGGCGGAGGCCAGATCCAGCCGGGTGCCCTGCCCCCTGGCCGTCAGCGCCCACACGCCGCGCTGGGGCGAGGCGAGGAAACCGCCCTTGTCCAGATAGAAGCGGGCCCAGCCGACGCGATTGCCAAAGGATGGCCGGCCGGACCGGCTGCGGGCGGCAATCTCCTCGGCCGGAAGCTGGCCGTGCGCGCGCACCCAGTCTGCCACCGCTGCCGCATTCGCCGTTCCGCCAAGGGCGCGAAGCGCATCGAGGACCGGACCGAAATAGCGGACGAAATGCGGGCCGCCCGCCCCGTCGCCGGCAGAGGCGGGGCGCACCGGCGCGGCCGCTTCCGCTTCGGGCGGCAGATCCTCCGGCGCCGTCGGCGCCCACGCGAACACGCGGGCCTGTTCGGCGGCGATGAAGGCTTCCGGATCCTCCACCGTGACACCGAGGGAGCGGGCGACGCTGACCAGCTTGTCGCGGGCGGCGGCGATCTGTTCGCCGCTCTCGCGGCCGCGGGCATTCACCACGATCACCGGCAGGAAGGGCCAGCCCTGGCGGTGGCAGACACCCATGAGGGTGTCGAGCTGGGCGGGCACGGCGGTGCGCACGGTGTTCCAGACCACATTGCTGGCGGCAGCAATGTCGCCATAGGTAAGGAAGCTGCGCGCCCGCGCCGCCCGCACCAGCGCGCGGAAGGTGGTGGCGAGTTCCAGTCGCCCCGGAGGCGCCTCCTCCGCGGGCGCCGCCCCCGGCCCCGGATGGCTGGCAGCCGGCAGATGATCCGGGGCGGCGGGCGCCCAGTCGAACACCCGGTCCTGTTCGGTGCGGATGAAGGCATTGGCATCGCTGATGAAGCAGCCAAGGGCGCGGGCAACGATCACCAGATGCTCGCGCGTGCCCGAGGGCCCGACATGGCCGAGCGCCGGCTCGTGGAACACGATCGCCGGCACGAAGGGCCAGCCCTCGGCATGGCAGATCTTCATCAGCGCTTCGAGCTGGGCGGGCAGCACCGACTGCGCCTCGGCCCAGGTGACCCCGTTGGCGGCGGCGATCTCGCCATAGGTGATGTAGGTGCGCCGGCGCGCCGCCAGCAGGATCGCCCGGTAGGTCGTATCGAGATCAAGGGCCATGTGCTCTCCGTCCTGCCCGTGCCCACCCCCGGCCCGGGAGCAGGCAGCGGACATCCGTCCCGGCAGGGTTTCCGCTTTTCGCGTCCGCGCGCAAGGGCTGCGGGACCAGATGTCCCGGGGGAGCGGGGATGCAAATTCGCCCTGTGACGGCGCCGGAACAGAGATATAACAGGCGCCTGCCATTCGAATCCGACGGGGAAGAGCCCATGATCCGCGCCATCAAGGTCCATTCCGGAGCCCCGGCGCTTGCCGTCGCCGATGTCGTCGTGCTGGATTTCGACGGCCGCCACCGTCGCCGCCTCGCCATGGCCGCAGAAGGCGGCCTGCGCTTCCTGCTCGATCTGCCGGAGGCCGTGGCGCTGGCCGATGGCGACCTGCTGGAGCTGGAGGATGGCCGCTTCGTGCGCGTCTCGGCGGCGCCCGAACCGCTGGTGGAAATCGCCGCGCCCTCGCTGCCGGCCCTCATCCGCATCGCCTGGCATCTCGGCAACCGCCACCTGCCGACGGAACTGCGCGGCGACCGCCTGCGCATCCGCCGCGACCATGTGATCGAAGCCATGGGCGAGGGCCTCGGCGGCATGATCCGCGCCCTCGACGCCCCCTTCAATCCGGAGGGCGGCGCCTATGGCCATGGACAGGTGCACGGCCATGCGCATGGTCATGGAGACGATCCCGACCATGAGCACGGCCACGCCCACGAGCATTCCCATTCCCACAGCCATGAGCACGAGCATGGCCACGGGCATGTGAGCCGGCAGGAGCAGCCGGACCGTCCGGCGACGCCGGCGCGCGATACCGCCAGCCAGAACCAGCAGCAGCAACAGCAGCAGGTGCAGCTCCAGCAGGCCCGCGCCCGCTGATGACGGCCGAGCGCGCGCCCCTCACCGCCGAGGCCCTGGCCCGGCTGCTCGCCTGGCTGTCGCCGGCCTTTCCTGTCGGCGCCTTCACCTACAGCCACGGGCTGGAATGGGCGATCGAGGCCGGAGACGTCACCTCGGCGGCAACCCTCCACAGCTGGCTGGCCGATGTGCTCGCCCATGGCGCCGGCCGGTCCGATGCGATCTTCCTTGTCCACGCCTTCCGCGCCGCCCGGGCGGGCGACGCCCCGGGGCTCCGGGAAGTGGCCGATCTCGCCGCCGCCTTCCAGCCGACCCGGGAACGCCATCTGGAGGCGAGCGCCCAGGGCGCCGCCTTCCTCTCCACCGTGCGGGCGACATGGCCGAGCGCCCGCCTTGAAGCGCTGGCGGAGGCGGCCGATGGCGCGGTGTGGACCTATCCGGTGGCCCTCGGGCTCGCGGCCGCCTGCCATGACGTGCCGCTGATCGCGGCAGCCGAAGGACTGCTCGCCGGCTTTGCCGCCAATCTCGTCTCGGCGGCGGTGCGCGCCGTGCCCCTTGGCCAGACCGATGGCCAGCGCGTGATTGCCCGGCTCGCCCCTCTCACGGCGCGTCTGGCGGGAGAAGCCCTCACCGCCCCTCTCGACGCGGCAGGCGGAGCGGCGCTGGCCGCCGACATCGCCTCCATGCGCCACGAAACCCAGTATACGAGGCTGTTCCGCTCATGACCGAGACCCAGAATCGCAATGGTCCGCTGCGTGTCGGCGTCGGGGGGCCGGTCGGCTCGGGCAAGACGGCGCTGATGGACGCCCTGTGCAAGCAGTTCCGCGCCGGCTTCGACATCGCGGCCATCACCAACGACATCTACACCAAGGAAGATGCCGAGTTCCTGACCCGGTCCGGCGCGCTGGAGCCCGAGCGCATCCTGGGCGTGGAGACCGGCGGCTGCCCGCACACGGCCATCCGCGAGGATGCCTCCATCAATCTGGCGGCAGTCGCCGAGATGCGCCGGCGCTTTC
>JBBSSF010000470.1:0-3440 GCA_038242345.1 Hyphomicrobiales bacterium | reverse complement strand
TGACGTTGCTGCCGGCCTGGGCAAAGCTCAGGTCGCGGATGCTGTCGACGCCGTCGATGGCGCGGAACTGGATGATGTCCTCGCCATCCCGGAAGGACTGGATCCGGTCGGTGCCGAGGGTGGTGGTGCCATCGTCCCGGTCGCGGAAGCGGAAGGAATCCTGGCCTCCGGCGCCGCCGATCAGGGTGTCGTTGCCGCCTTCGCCCTCCAGGATATCGCCGCCGCCCTTGCCCGAAAGGGTGTCATTGCCGCCCCGGCCGCGCAGCAGGTTGGCCTTGCCGTCGCCGGTGAGGGCATCGGCATAGGCGGAGCCGGACACCTGCTCGATATTGCGCAGGGTATCGGTGTCGCCGAAGCCGTCAGTGGCCTTGCCCTTGCCGAGATCCACCGTCACCCCGGACCGGCCGCCGAAGCGGGCATCGCGGCTGTAGTCCACGCGGTCCTCGTTGCCGCCGCCGCCGTCGATGGTGTCGTTGCCGGCGATTCCCTGGAAATATTCGTAGATGGCCTTGCCCGAGCCCGTGAGCGTGTCGGCATGCTGGGTGCCGCGGACACCTTCGATATTCTTCAGTGTATCCGTGTAGCCCCAGGCATCCGTGGCCTTTCCGGTGGCAAGATTGACGGTCACGCCGTCCGTCGGAAACCAGGTGTCATAATAACTCTGGCTGTAATAGATGAAATCCTCGCCGGCGCCGCCATCATAGGTGTCGTTGCCGAGATGATCCTGAAAGGAATCGTCTCCGAGGCCGCCGGCGACGGTGTCGTTGCCGGCGCCGCTCTGGATGTCATCATGTCCCGACGAGCCGGTGATGCGGTCATGGCCGGCGAGAAGGGCGCCCCGGGTCTGCCAGCTGTCGAAGAGGTCGATCCCGGATGCCTTCAGCTGGAGGCCGGTCGCCTGATAGACGATCTTGCCGGCCGCATTCACGGCCGAAAGGCTGGTGATCGTCCCGGCGATGAAGCCGTCCGCATCAGCCCGCAGGCCCGTTCCGGCGAGCGTGAGCTTGGTGACGCTGCCACCCGCATCCGAATAGGCGATCGTTGCCGCCGAACGGGTCGCGTTGATGGTAATTTTCAGGGCAGAAAAACTGGACGGGACGGTCTCCCACAGAAAGTCGGGAGCGTTGCTGGTATAGGTGATCGTCGCCATGGCGCGCGCGTCCCTGAGAGGAGGTTGCTCTGCCGGGCGCGACCGTCATGCGGACGCAGATCAGGCGCGTCCCGGAATGACGGCCGCGGGCCGGCGTTTCCTTCGTGCTGTCTCGATCGGCCGCCGCCGCGTCCCGGTGGCCGCGGCGGGCCGGCCGGCAGATGTCTGGATTGCGCGGTGCCCGCCCCGGTCCTCGCCTGCCCCAGGGGAGAAGCGTGCGCTCCTCAACACGGAGAGCGTGTCTTTGGCCGGCGGGACTGTCAAGGACGGCGTGCGTCTGACAGGCATATGCGACATATGATGCCAGGCGCGTCGGGGCTGACCGCACCCGCGCGCCTGAAGATCAGCAGATTTCCCATCTGTCCCAAGGACATGGGAAATCTGCACCGGAATACCAAAGCGTCCTTTTTCAAGGGGCTCCGGTCAGATGTCCAGCCCTTCGGCGAAGGCGGCGCGCTCGTGGATGAAGGCGAAGCGGGCCTCCGGCTTGTTGCCCATCAGCCGGTCCACCACGTCGCGGGTCTCCGCGATCGCCTCTTCCACGATCTCGACCTTCAGGAGCGTGCGCTTCTTCGGGTCCATGGTGGTTTCCTTGAGCTGGTTCGGCATCATCTCGCCGAGGCCCTTGAACCGGCCGATCTCCACCTTGCGGCCCTTGAACTCGGTGCCCAGCAGCTGCTCGCGGTGGGCATCGTCGCGGGCATAGAGGGTCTTGGCGCCGGTGCTGATGCGGTAGAGCGGCGGCACGGCCAGGAACAGGTGTCCCTGCCGGATCAGGTCCGCCATCTCGCGATAGAAGAAGGTGATGAGGAGCGAGGCGATGTGGGCGCCGTCCACGTCGGCGTCGGTCATGATGATGACCCGCTCATAGCGCAGGTCCGCCTCGCGATAATGCGAGCGCGTGCCGCAGCCGAGCGCCGTCACCAGATCGGTGATCTGCTGGTTCTGGGCGAGCTTGTCGCGGCCGGCATTGGCCACGTTCAGGATCTTGCCCCGAAGCGGCAGCACGGCCTGGGTGGCGCGCTCGCGGGCCTGCTTGGCGGAGCCGCCGGCCGAGTCGCCCTCCACCAGGAAGATTTCCGTGCCGCGGGCTTCCGAGATGGTGCAGTCGGTCAGCTTGCCCGGCAGGCGCAGCTTGCGGGTGGCCGAGCGGCGGGCGACTTCCTTTTCCTGCCGCCGCTTCAGCCGCTCCTCGGCCCGGTCGACGACGGCATCGAGCAGGGTCTGGGCGCGCTGGGGATCGGCCACCAGCCAGTGGTCGAAGGCATCGCGCAGCGCCGATTCGACGATGCGTCCGCCTTCCGCCGAGGACAGCCGCTCCTTGGTCTGGCCGACAAATTCCGGCTCGCGCACGAACACCGACAGGAGCGCGCCGATGGAGGCGGCAACGTCCTCGGGCATGATCGAGGCGGCGCGCTTGGACGCCCCGATGCGCTCGCCATGGGCCTTCAGGCCGCGGGTGAGGGTGCCGCGCAGCGCCGCCTCATGGGTGCCGCCCTCGGGCGTCGGAATGGTGTTGCAGTAGGAGACGCTGAAGCCTTCGCCGAGCAGGAAGGCGACCGCCCATTCCACGCCGCCATGCTTGCCGCTCTCGCCGGTGCGCCCGGTGAAGAGGGCATCGACGATGCGGTCCTCGCCCTGGATGCGCTCGGCCAGCGCATCGGCCAGACCGCCGGGGAAGCGGAACACCGCCTCCTCGGGGATGGCCGAGCCGGGCGGAATGCGGGACGGATCGCACGACCAGCGGATTTCCACGCCGGCAAACAGATAGGCCTTGGCCCGCGCCATGCGCATGATGCGCTCGGGCGCGAAATGGGCCTCGGCGCCGAAGATCTCGGGATCGGGATGGAAGCGCACCGTGGTGCCGCGCCGGTTCATCACCGCGCCGAGCTTTTCCAGCGGCCCCTGCGGCAGACCGCGGGAATAGAACTGGCGATAGAGCTGCTGGCCGCGGGCGACTTCCACTTCCAGCCGGTCCGAGAGCGCGTTGACGACGGAGACACCGACGCCGTGCAGGCCGCCGGAGGCCTCATAGGCCTTGGAATTGAACTTGCCGCCGGCATGCAGGGTGGTGAGGATCACCTCCAGGGCCGAGCGGTCGGGAAAGCGCGGGTGGGGATCCACCGGGATGCCGCGGCCATTGTCGGTGACGGCCAGGCTGCCATCGGCCTCCAGACGCACCTCGATGCGGCTGGCATGGCCGGCGACGGCCTCGTCCATGGAATTGTCGAGCACCTCGGCGAAGAGATGATGCAGCGCCTTGGCGTCGGTGCCGCCGATATACATGCCC
>JBBSSF010000469.1:0-3446 GCA_038242345.1 Hyphomicrobiales bacterium | reverse complement strand
GATACCGGCCCCGGCAACGCGCTGCTGGATGATTTCATCCGCGCCCGCACCGGGCTCAGCATGGACACCGACGGCCACTTCTCCGGCGCCGGCCGCATCGACATTCCGGCCCTGCAGGGGCTGCTGGAACATGAATATTTCGATCGCCCGCCGCCGAAGTCCCTCGACCGCAACGCCTTCTCGCGGGCAGCCGTCGACCGGCTGACGACCAATGATGGCGCGGCCACGCTCGCCGCCTTCACCGTCGGGGCGGTGGCGCTGGGGGCCCGTTTCCTGCCGGAGGCGCCGGGGCTGTGGATCGTCGCCGGCGGCGGCGCCCGCAATCCGACCCTGATGACCCTGCTTGCCCGCCGCCTCAAGGCCGAGGTGAAGACGGCCGATGCCATCGGCTGGTCGGCGGCTGCCCTTGAGGCCCAGGCCTTCGGCTATCTGGCCGTGCGGGCCCTGGACGGCCTGCCGCTGACCTTCCCGGGCACCACGGGCGTCGAAGAGCCCGTCACCGGCGGCGTGCTCTCCCGCCCGTCCAAGGCGATGGCGGACTGAAAAAGGGAGCGGGTCCGGGAGACCCCGGTCCCCCGGTCGGGGGATCGGGGCAGACGCCCCCGAATGGACTGGCACGGCGCAAGATCGAGAAGGCATCCCGATCCATCCCGTCAGACTGAAAGAATAGATATTTCCGATTAATCGGCGATGCCTATTCCTCAACTCGCCCCCTGTCCGGGTTTCCGGCCTGCTATAAAGGGCGCTCCGGAATCGCTTTCCTCATGGGATGCTCGCCATGGACCTGTTTTTCGCGCCCTTCGCCTGCTCGCTGGCCAGCCGCATCAGCCTTTATGAGGCGGGCGCGGGCGACAAGGTGACCTTCCGGCAGGTGAACCTGCGCAGGAAGACGCTGGTGGCAGACGGGACGGACTTCCGCGCGGTCAATCCCGGCGGCATGGTGCCGACCCTGAAGACTGACGATGGCGCCGTGCTGTGCGAGAACCCGGCGGTGCTCACGTGCATCGCCGACCAGTTTCCCGCGGCGCATCTGGGTGGCGACACCCCGGCGGAACGCTATGCGATCCTGCGCTGGCTGAGCTTTGCCGGCACGGAGCTGCACAAGGCGGTGTTCACGCCGCTGTTCAGCCCGATGGCCAATGAGGGCGCCAAGGAGTTCGCCCGCGCCTGTCTTCCGCCGCGTCTGGCGCTGCTGGAAGCCCATCTGGCCGGGCGGGAGTTCGTGGCCGCCGACCATTTCACCATTGCCGACGCCTATCTGACGACGGTGCTGAGCTGGACCAGGCCGCTCGCCATCGACCTCTCGGGCTATCCCGTCCTCACCGCCTATCTCGGGCGCATGCATGCCCGCCCGGCGGTGGCCAAGGCCTTTGCCGACGAGACCGCGCTGCTGAAGCCGGCCGCCTGAGCTTGGCGGGCCGAAGGGTCGGGGCTCCGGTTGTCCGGCCCGCCCATCGGCGCCGCCGATGCAATCTTTCCATAGGCAGCGCCGATGATCGGCCTTGCCTATGGAGTCCTCCCGCTCCCGCTCCCGATCCGTGCCGAGGGTCCGCAATTCTGCCGCGCTTCTCACCGACACCTTGATGATGATCCCGCTGTCCGATACTCCTGATCGTCCGGTCCTTGGCGTCGTCCGCTCGGCGAGCGGCCGCATCTGGCTGCCGCGGGTGGCCGGCGCCACCGCCCAGACGGCGCTGGCGATCGCCCAGCGCCATGGCCTGCCGGAGCTCATCGCCCGGGTTCTGGCCGGGCGCGGCGTGGGCGTGGAGGAGGCGGCGCGCTTTCTGGAGCCGACGCTTCGGGCCCTGATGCCGGACCCGTCGACGCTCACCGACATGGACCGCGCCGTCGAGCGCATCGCCCGGGCAGTGATCGCCGGCGAGAAGATCGCGATCTTTGCCGATTATGATGTGGATGGCGCCACCTCGGCCTCGGTGCTGTGCCGGCTCTTGACCAGCCTCGGCACGCCGCCGGTGGTCTATGTGCCGGACCGCATCACCGAGGGCTATGGCCCCAATGCCGAGGCCATCCGCCGGCTCGGCGATCAGGGCGCGCGCCTCATCATCACCGTCGACTGCGGTGCCACCAGCCATGAGGCGTTCGCCGGCGCGAAGGCGGGCGGGCTCGATATCGTCGCCCTCGATCATCATCCGGCCGGCGAAAACCTGCCGCCGGCAGACGCCATCGTCGATCCGAACCGGCAGGATGATCTGTCGGGACAGGGCCATCTGGCCGCCGTCGGCGTCACCTATCTGACGGCTGTCGGGCTGTGCCGGCTGCTGCGGCAGAAGAATTTCTTCTCCAGGGACCGGCCGCCGCCGGATCTGCTGGCGCTGCTCGACCTCGTCGCGCTCGGCACCGTCTGCGATGTGGTGCCGCTTGTCGGCCTCAACCGCGCCTTCGTGGTGAAGGGGCTGGAGGTGATGAAGCTGCGCCACAATCCCGGCCTGACGGCGCTGTCCGATGTGGCGCGACTGGGCGGGCCGCCCTCGGCCTATCATCTGGGCTTCCTCATCGGCCCGCGCATCAATGCCGGCGGCCGCATCGGCGATGCCGGCCTCGGCGCGCGGCTGCTCTCCTGCGATGACCGGATGGAAGCCGAACGCATCGCCGCGCTGCTCGACCGGCTGAATGGCGAACGGCAGGCCATCGAACAGGCAGCCCTGGCGGAAGCGGAAAATATCGTCGCCGTTCAGGGCGAGACGCCGGTGCTGGTGGTCTCCGGCGCGGGCTGGCATCCGGGCATCGTCGGGCTGGTGGCCTCGCGGCTGAAGGAGCGCCATCGCCGGCCGGCGATTGCCATCGGCTTTGACGAGACCGGCCGCGGCATCGGCTCCGGCCGGTCGGTGCCGGGCGTCGATCTGGGGGCGGCCATCCGGGCGGCGGCGGAAACGGGCCTTCTCCTCAAGGGCGGTGGCCACGCCATGGCCGCCGGCCTCACCGTGATGAAGGACCGGCTGGCGGAGCTCTCGGAGTTCCTCAACACCCGGCTGGAGGCCGATGTGACGGTGGCGCTGGCCAACCGGGCGCTGAAGCTCGACAGCGTGGTGACGGCGGGCGGGGCCAAGCCCGATCTCGTCACCCTGATCGAGAAGGCCGGGCCCTATGGCGCCGGCCATCCCGAGCCGCTGTTCGCGCTGCCCGGCCACCGCATCGCCGATTCCGGCATCGTCGGGCAGGGCCATGTGCGGGCGACCTTCGTCTCGCCGGACAATCAGCGGCTGGAGGCCATCGCCTTCCGGGCGGCGGAGGAGCCGGTGGGCGAGCTGCTGCTCGGCCGCCGCGGCGGCAATGTCCATGTCGCCGGCGCCCTGCAGCTCAACCATTTCGGCGCGACGCCCCGGGTGCAGCTGCGCATCCTGGACGCAGCCGACCCCGCCGAGTGCAGGGACTGATGAAAGACTGAAGGGTCCGGGAGGCCGGTCCTCCCGGTCGGGGGATAGCAT
>JBBSSF010000468.1:0-3450 GCA_038242345.1 Hyphomicrobiales bacterium | reverse complement strand
TCCGGACGAACATGTGCCCCCGATCCGCATCGTGGCCTTCATGGCCATGGTGTTCGGCATGTTCATGGCGCTGCTCGACATCCAGATCGTGTCGGCCTCGCTGTCGGAAATCCAGTCGGGCCTTTCGGCCAGTGCCGACCAGATTTCCTGGGTGCAGACCAGCTATCTGATTGCCGAAGTGGTGATGATTCCGCTGTCCGGCTTTCTCGGCCGGGTGATGTCGACGCGCTATCTCTTTGCCGTGTCGTGCGCCGGCTTCACGATCACGAGCTTTCTGTGCGGCATCTCGACGACGATCGAGCAGATGATCGTCTTCCGGGCGCTGCAGGGCTTTCTCGGCGGGGCGATGATCCCGAGCGTGTTCTCGGCCGCCTTCACCGCCTTTCCGCGCACCATGCAGCCGGTGCTCCAGCCCATCATCGGCCTGATCGCGACGCTTGCGCCGACCATCGGCCCCACCATCGGCGGCTATCTCACCGAGCTGATGTCGTGGCACTGGCTGTTCTTCATCAACATCGTGCCGGGCATCGTCGTCACGCTCGCCACCTTCTCGCTGGTGGATTTCGACAAGCCGGACTGGAAGCTCCTCGATCATTTCGACTGGTGGGGGCTGGCGCTGATGGCGCTGTTCCTCTGCTCGCTGGAATATGTCCTGGAAGAAGGGTCGAGCGACGACTGGTTCCAGAGCGAGGCGATCCGGGTCTTTGCCGCGCTCACCCTCATCGGTGGCATCGGCTTCTTCTGGCGCGCGCTCACCCAGCGCGAGCCGATCGTCGATCTCTCGGCCTTCAGCAACCGCAACTTTGCCGCCGGCAGCCTGTTTTCCTTCTGCATGGGCGTGGGGCTCTATGGCCTCACTTATCTCTATCCGCTCTATCTCGCCCATGTGCGCGGCTACAACTCGCTGATGATCGGCGAGACGATGATCGTCTCGGGCCTGTCGATGTTCCTGGCGGCGCCGCTGGTCGGCCGGATCTCGCGGGTGATGGACCTCCGCCTGATGATGGCCATCGGCTTTGCCGGCTTCGCCCTCGGCACCTGGATGCTGACCGGCCTCACCCGGGACTGGGACTACTGGGAGCTGTTCATTCCCCAGGTCCTGCGCGGCGTGTCGCTGATGACCTGCATGGTGCCGATCACCAACATCGCCCTCGGCACCCTGCCGCTCGCCAAGGTCAAGAATGCCTCGGGTCTCTTCAACCTGATGCGCAATCTGGGTGGTGCCGTCGGCCTCGCCGTCATCAACACGGCGATCAACAACCGGCAGGACCTGCACATGGCGCGGCTGCGCGACCATGTGACGGCCTCCAATCCGCGCGCGCTGGAATGGCTGTCCCAGGTCGCGACACGCTTTTCCGATGCCGGCCCCCTTGCCGAGACCATGGCCCTGAAGAAACTCGCCCAGACGGTGCGGGCGGAATCCTATGTCATGGCGCTGTCGGACGTGTTCTTCCTGCTCACCTTCCTGTTCCTGATGCTGGTTCCGCTGATCCTCATCCTGCGCAAGCCGCGGATGGCGGGAGGAGGTGGCGGCGGGCACTAGAGCACTTTCCGTTCGCTCCGGCTCACTGGAAAGCGCTCCAGGCTTCTGATCTCACGCATTTTCTTCACGCGAACCGGTATCCACTTCGCTTGAAAATGCTCTAGAGCACTTTCCGCTCGCTCCGGCTCACTGGAAAGCGCTCCAGGCTTCTGATCTCACGCATTTTCTTCACGCGAACCGGTGTCCATTTCGCTTGAAAATGCTCCAGGGGGACAGGCCCGTCGCATGCGCCGGGACGGTCCGGACAAGGGGGACCGTCCCGGCCAACACTCCCGTGATCCGGGGCACTGCGCTCCCGCTTGACGGCGGGGGGGCGCCGCCGTTAGCTCGCGCTCATGACCGCACCCGCCAAAGCCTTCATCACCGGCCTCGCCGGCCTCACGCTGACTGCCGACGAGCGCGCCTTCCTGGCCGCCGAGCGTCCGTTCGCCCTGATCCTGTTCCGGCGCAACATCGACACGCCCGGGCAGATCCGCGCCCTGGTGGCGGACGCCCGGGCGGCCGCCGGCGATGCCGGCCTGCCGGTGCTGATCGATCAGGAAGGCGGCCGGGTGCAGCGCCTCGGACCGCCGCGCTGGCGGCGCTATCCGCCGGGTCGCGTCTTCGGCGCGCTCCATGCCGCCGATCCGGAGGCCGGTCTGGAGGCCGCCCGTCTCGGCGCCCGGCTGATCGCCGATGACCTGACGGCCCTCGGCATCACCGTCGACTGTCTGCCGGTGCTGGACGTGCCGGTGCCCGGCGCCCATGACATCATCGGCGACCGGGCCTATGGCCTCACCCCGGACACCATCATCCCGCTGGCGCGCGCCGCCTGCGCGGGTCTGCTGGACGGCGGCGTGCTGCCGGTCATCAAGCACATCCCCGGCCATGGCCGCGCCGGCGCCGACAGCCATCTGGAACTGCCCGTCGTCGACACCGATGCGGCAACGCTCGCCGCCACCGATTTCGTGCCGTTCAAGGCGCTCGCCGACATGCCCTTGGCCATGACCGCCCATGTGGTCTACCGCGCCCTGGATCCGGACCGGCCGGCCACCACCTCGCCGACGGTGATCGCCGACATCATCCGCGGCGCCATCGGCTTCGATGGCCTGCTGATGTCCGATGACGTCTCCATGCAGGCGCTCTCGGGCACCATCGCCGAGCGTACCCGGGCGCTGTTTGCCGCCGGCTGCGATCTGGCGCTGCACTGCAATGGCAAGTTCGACGAGATGGTTGCGGTTGCCGCCGAGACGCCGGTTCTCTCCGGCCGGGCGCTGGAACGGGCGGAGGCCGCCCGGGCGCTTCTCACAGCGCCGGCCGCCTTCGACCGGGCCGCGGCGGAAGCCCGCTTCGATGCGCTTCTTGCCCGGGCAGTTGCCTGATGGGGCGCTCCGGCGGGCCGGCCGGGGATCCGCCGGAGGCCGACGCCTTCGAGGCGCCGGCCGAGGGCGAGGGGATCGGCGTGGAGCTGGGCGGCTTTGAAGGGCCGATCGACCTGCTGCTGTCGCTTGCCCGGGACCAGAAGGTGGATCTCACCCGGATTTCCATCCTGGCGCTCGCCGAACAATATCTGGCCTTCATCGCCGAGGCCGGCCGGCGGCGGCTGGAACTCGCCGCCGACTATCTGGTGATGGCGGCCTGGCTCGCCTATCTGAAATCCCGCCTGCTGCTGCCGGCGCCGGCCAAGGGCGAGGAGCCCTCGGGGCCGGAGCTCGCCGCCGATCTCGCCTTCCGCCTGCGCCGGCTGGATGCCATGCGCGGTGCGGCCCGGGCGCTGCTGGACCGGCCGCATCTCGGCCGCGACGCCGGACAAGAGCACCGTCTTCGGGACGCACGGCGTCGGGACGGGCGCCAAGCGCGGCTGGTTCACGTCGGTCCAGTGGCAGTCCAGCCTGGCGAGCCTGTCGGCCTCCGACCTCGCCTTCCGC
>JBBSSF010000467.1:0-3464 GCA_038242345.1 Hyphomicrobiales bacterium | reverse complement strand
TGATCGCACAGCTCCGGTGTGCCCGCGTCGCCATCCCGGAGAGCTTCGGGGTAATCATCACAACCCAGTCCGACATGCAACCGGCTGGCCTGTTCAAGGCTGAACTGCAGCGGGCCCGGGCAGTGCGGGACGGTCGCAAGCGGAGCCGTGGTATCGTTCCGCTGCTCTACGAGTTTCCGGAAGAAATTCAGACCGGGAAGGGGTCTCCATGGCTGGAGTCAAGCCTGTGGCCGCTGGTTAACCCAAACTGGGGACGGTCTGTCAACGGGCCTGTGCTTGTCAGTCTCTATGATGAGGCGCGTGATCTCGACCCGACAGCGGTGCAGATCTGGGCGTCGCAGCATCTGAATATCGAGATCGGTCTCGGCCTGCATGATGAACGGTGGCGTGGGGCCGATCACTGGGAAGCGGCTGCCGACCGGACGCTGACCCTTGACGAACTCCTGCGCCGCTGCGAGGTGGCGACCATCGGCATTGATGGCGGCGGTCTCGATGACCTTCTCGGCCTCGCGGTCATCGGCCGGGCAAAGCGCACGCGCCGCTGGCTGCACTGGGGGAAGGCCTGGGCCGATACCGGGGTGAAGGAGATCCGCAAGGAGATTGCGGCGCGCCTGGAAGACTTCGAGAAGGCCGGGGATCTGGAGTTCGTCGATATCGCCCCGCCTGTTTCCGATGAGGAGGCGGATCGCGAGGCTCCGGTGAGCGATGACATCGCCGGTGTCGTGGATGTTGTGCAGAAGGTGCACGCGGCCGGGCTTCTGCCTCCGACCGACGGGGTCGGCCTCGATCCCGTCGGCGTCGCGGCGATCGTCGATGCCCTCGTCAAGGCGGAGATCCCGCCGGACACGATCTGCGGTGTTCCGCAGGGCTATCGGCTCTCCGGCATCATTGCCGGGGTCGCCCGCAAGCTCAAGGACCGGTCGTTCCGCCATGGTGGGCAGGACCTGATGGCGTGGTGCGTTTCCAATGCGAAAGCCGAACTCAAAGGCTCGGCGCTCCTCATTACCAAGCAACAGGCCGGAAAGGCCAAGATTGATCCCCTGATCGCGCTGTTCAACGCGGCGGACCTGATGTCCAAGAACCCGGACGCGGCAGGCGGATCGCTGGATGACTATCTCGAAAGCATGAAGGGTGCGGCGTGAACCTCCTGCGCAAGGCGTTCGGCATCCTGTCCCGTCCGTTCTCCCTGCGGGACGGGGCCCTGCCGGGGCGGGATGGGGGCGGCAGTCTCTCCGGCGAGTTCGTGAGCGCCAACAGCGTGCTCGCCCTCTCGACGGCCTGGGCCTGTGTCAACCTTCTGGCCGGCACCATCGCCGCCCTGCCGATCGACGTGCAGCGGGTGGCCAATGGCAGAAACGCGGCCCTTCCGGATCATCCGCTGGCCCGCGTGCTGCGGGACAGCCCGAATGTCGATCAGACCGCAATCGACTTCTGGGAGTTCCTGTGCATCAGCCTGGAGCTCTGGGGGAATGCCTATGCCCTGATCGAACGCTCCGGCGACCGGGTGGTATCCCTCGACCCGGTGCGGCCGGACCTGGTGACGGTGCGGCGGCTGGACAGCGGCGCACTCGAATATCGCTGGTCGGAAGACGGGAAATCCCATGTCGCCGGTGCGGACAGGATGTTCCACGTGCGCGGCTTTGGCGGTGATCCTCTCGGCGGGCTGTCGACCCTCTCGCACGCCCGCAACACCTTCGGCCTCGCCTCGGCCATCGACCGGGCGGCGGGCGCGACCTTTCGCAACGGGCTGCATCCGACGGTCGCCTTCAAGTTCGACAAGTTCCTCTCGCCGGAGCAGCGGGCCATCGTCGACCGGGAGATGACGGATCGCTATCTCGGGGCGCGCAACTCCGGCAGGCCCCTGCGGCTTGAGGGCGGGACATCGGTCGAGGTGCTCTCGATCAAGCCGGAAGACGCCCAGATGCTGGAAAGCCGGGGCTTTTCGGTCGAGGAGATCTGCCGGATCTTCGGGGTGCCGCCCTTCATGGTGGGGCACACGGCGACCTCGACGTCCTGGGGCACCGGCCTGGAGCAACAGGTGCTGGCGTTCCAGAAGTTCACGCTGCGCCGGCGCCTCAAGAAGATCGAACAGGCCGCCCGCAAGCAGCTCCTGACGGCGGCTGACCGGGCCTCCGGCGTGACGGTCTCCTTCAATCTGGAAGCGCTTCTGCGCGGTGACAGCGCGGCCCGGGCGGCCTTCTACGGCGCGATGCTCTCGGCCGGCGTCATGACCATCAACGAAGTCCGGGCGCTGGAAGGGCTGCCGCCGGTGGCCGGTGGCGACGTGCCCCGGATCCAGATGCAGAACCAGCCGATCAGCGGAGCGGGGGCATGAAGCACAAGACCGGAAGCGGCGACATGCAGCATGTCGACCTTGCCTTCGAGGCCAAGGCCCTGGGCACGGCCGGCGAGATCGAAGGCTATGCGTCGATCTTCGGCAATGTGGATCAGGGCGGCGATGTGGTCGAGGCCGGTGCCTTCGACGCCGGGCTTGCCAAGGCGGCGCGCGACGGGCGCGTCATCCCGATGCTGTGGATGCACGATCATGACGAGCCAATCGGCATCTGGGACAGCATGGCCGAAGACCGGAAGGGCCTGAAGGTGAAAGGGCGCCTGCTGATCGAAGACGATCCGCTGGCACGCCGGGCCTATGGCCATCTGAAGGCGGGGTCGCTGCGCGGTCTGTCCATCGGCTACAGGGTGCCGCCCGGCGGAGCCACCGTCGACGAAAAGGGTGTCCGGCATCTGAAGGTGGTCGACCTTTACGAGGTGTCCATCGTCACCCTGCCGATGAATTCGCGTGCCGGAGTGACGGGCGTGAAGGCGGACGCCGACACGCTGATCGAAAAGCTGAAGGCCGGGGACCGGCTTTCCGAACGCGAGTGGGAGCGGCTTCTGAAGGCGGAGCCCTTCGGTCTCTCCAACTCACAGGCGGAGCGCGCCGTGCGCATCAACCTGAAGCGTGGTCAGGGGGATCCTGACATCACGGCTCCGACCGGTGACCAGTTCCTGCGCGCGATGCTCGGGGCTGGCTGACCTCTTCTTTCCACAGATCAGGATATCCCCCATGACCCGCAATGATAACCGCGGCCGCACTGGTGCGGGCGGCGTTGCCTGGCTCGCGTCCTCGCCCTTCGGCCCGCGCATCTGCTTCGCGCCTCCGGGTGAAGGCGGAGGCATGACCGCGGACCAGATGGCGGCGGCCGTGAAGGCCCAGTTCCAGACGGCGATCGACGGCGTGAAGGAGATCGCCGAAAAGGCCCTGGCGGAGGCGGCCAAGGGCATCGACATGTCCAAGGGGCTGAAGGAGAAGGCCGACGAGGCGCTCCTGAAGATGAACGGCCTGCAGGAGCAGGTGGCCGACTATGAGCAGAAGATGGCCAAGGCCATGCGGGGCGGTCCGGCGTCCGGAGAGGAAAGCCTCGGGCAGAAGTTCATTGCCGATGAGCGGGTGAAGGGCTTTC
>JBBSSF010000466.1:0-3464 GCA_038242345.1 Hyphomicrobiales bacterium | reverse complement strand
GGGAGCCCGATGAAATGGCCGGCCGGATAGGGGGCCTTCCGGTCACCCCGCCAACGGGCGGGGGGAGAAGAAGGGCAGGGCTCCGGCCGAATCACATCCCGCACGCAGGCGCCGTTGGCTGACCGGACGGGCCGGCCGGCGGAGCCGGGACAGGAGGATCTCAGGTCCGCTTGGCGCGGGCGCTGTCAATGATGCCCACCGCCGCACGGAATGCCGCTTCTATATCGAGGTCGGTGGTGTCGCGCAAGACCGCGTCGTCCGCCGGTTTCAGCGGCGCGATGGGTCGGCTGGCATCGCGCTCGTCGCGCATGGCGAGATCGGCGGCGATGGCATCGACATCGGCGGCGATGCCGCGGGCGGCCATCTCGGCGGCGCGGCGCTCGGCCCGGGCCCGGGCCGAGGCGGTGACATAGAGCTTCACGTCGGCATCGGGGAACACCACCGTGCCGATGTCGCGGCCGTCGAGGACGGCACCGGCGCCGGAGTGGCCGAAGCGGCGCTGGGCGTCCAGCAGGGCGGCGCGCACGGCGGGAATGACGGCGATGCGCGAGGCAGCCTCGCCGATGGCGTGCTCCGACAGGCGGGCGGGATCGAGGTGGCCGAGGTCGATCGCTTCCGCCGCAGCGGTGGCCGCCGCCTCATCCGACAGGTCGGCGCCGGAATCGAGCAGGGCCGCGGCAACGGCCCGGAAAGTCAGGCCGGTGTCGAGATGGGGAAGCCGGTAGTGGGCAGCCAGCCGGCGGGCAAGGGTTCCCTTGCCCGATGCGGCCGGGCCGTCGATGGCGATAATCATCCGGCAAGCTGCTCCGTCGCGATCTGGGTGAACTCTGCGCCGAGGGAGCGCATCAGGGGCTGGAAGTCCGGGAAGGAGGTGGCGATCATCGCGACATCGTCGACGGTCACCGCCCGGTCTGCGGAAAGCCCCAGGACAAGGAAGCTCATGGCGATGCGGTGATCCAGGTGGGTGGCGACGGTACCGCCGCCGATGGCGCCGCGGCGCCCCTCGACGACGAGGCTGTCCGGCCCCGTCTGGTGCACGATGCCATTGGCGGACAGGCCATCGGACACCGCCTGAAGCCGGTCCGATTCCTTCACCCGGAGTTCGGCCAGGCCCTCCATCACGGTCCTGCCCTCGGCAAAGGCCGCAGCGATGGCGAGCACCGGATATTCGTCGATCATCGACGGCGCCCGCTCCGGCGGCACGGCGACGCCCCGGAGGGTGGAGGAGCGGGCCCGGACATCGCCGATCCGCTCGCCGCCCGACAGGCGCTCATTCTCGATGGTCAGGTCGGCGCCCATCTCGATCAGGGTGGTGAGGAGGCCGGTCCGGGTCGGGTTGAGGAGCACATTCTCCACCACCACGTCGGAGCCGGGCACCAGGAGGGCGGCAACCAGCGGGAAGGCGGCCGAGGACGGATCCCCCGGCACGGTGATTTCCTGAGGCCGCAGATCCGGCCGGCCGGCGAGCCGGATCACCCGGGCGCCGGCGTCATCAAGGGTGACCGAAAGATCGGCGCCGAAGCCCTGCAGCATGCGCTCGGTGTGGTCGCGGGTCGCTTCGGGCTCGATGACGGTGGTGATGCCCGGCGCATTGAGGCCGGCCAGCAGCACGCAAGACTTCACCTGGGCCGAGGGCACCGGCAGCCGGTAGGTGATCGGCAGCGCCGTTTCGGGCCCGCGGATGGACAGCGGCATGCGGTCGCCGGCGCGCGCGATCACGGTTGCGCCCATCTGCCGCAGCGGCGTGAGCACCCGGCCCATGGGACGCCGTGACAGCGAGGCATCGCCCACGAAGGTGACGGCGATGGGATGGCTGCCGACCATGCCCATGGTGAGTCGCGATCCGGTGCCGGCATTGCCGAAATCGAGGGGGGCTTCCGGCTCGATCAGCGTGCCGAGGCCGACGCCGGAGACTGTCCAGGCGCCGGGTCCGGTGCGGGTGACGGTGGCCCCGAGGGCGCGCATGGCGGCAGCGGTCGCCATCACGTCTGCGGCTTCCAGAAGGCCGGAAACCGTGGATTTCCCGACGGCGAGCGTTGACAGCATCAGAGCCCGGTGGGAGATCGACTTGTCGCCGGGAACCCGGATGCGGCCGCGAAGCGGTCCGGACGGGCGGCCGGCGGTGGGTTCTGGTCGGCTAGCGGCGCTCATGACAGATTCCGATCGGCGTGGATCCGGTCCGGCGCCGTCGCGGGCACCGGGGGCGGTATCCGGGATGCTCCGGGGGTCTCTAACATGGGGCGGGCCGGTCCGTCACCCGTGCGCGCAGGGATAGTTCCGGGGCGCTTGTACGCGCTGGCGCCAGCCGGCCTTGTCTTTTTCCGCTGGCCCGGGTCTTTTCCGCTTTGACAGACCCCCGGGGCGCGGCTATGGGGGCGCGGATTTTTTCTTCTCCGGCAATTCCGTTCCGGACGCCGGAGTCCGGCATGGCCGATCCTTCCGCCCGATCGCGGAACCCGGCCGGCGACAACTCGGAGATCCCTCCGGATCTCCAGTCTCTCATGCGGAGGCCTTGGGGACAGTGGCGAAACCCGAACTCGGCACCAAGCGGCACTGCCCGTCTTGCGGCACCAAATATTATGATCTCAACCGCGACCCGATCCTGTGCCCCAAGTGCGGCACCGTGTTCGACGTGGTGCAGGTGAGCTCCGTCCGTCCGGAGCGTGTGGTCAAGGTCGAGGTCGACGAGGATCTCGAGACCGAGGACACGGCCGACGTCGATCTGGTTCCCCTGGAGGAGGCGGATGCCGAGGCCGGTGGCACCGAGGTCCCCGATGTCGAGGACGAGGAGATGACCGACATCGCGCCGG
The DNA here is from genome assembly GCA_038242345.1 of Hyphomicrobiales bacterium. Taxonomy (GTDB): domain Bacteria; phylum Pseudomonadota; class Alphaproteobacteria; order Rhizobiales; family Segnochrobactraceae; genus JBBSSF01. Next base: position 654 of record JBBSSF010000466.1, on the reverse strand, counting down.
AGATCGGCGACGACGAGGATTCCTTCCTCGAGGAAGAGGACGAGGGCGACGACGTGACCGGCATCATCCGGGAAGTCGGCGACGAGGAAGAGCGCTGATCCCCGCGATCGGCCTCATCTGCTGATGAAAAAGGAGGCGGCGACCGCTGTGGTCGCCGCCTCCTTTTCTTTCGGGGCCCGGGCCTGCCCCGGGTGCCTCTTCACGCGGCGGCGCCCGCAAGGAGGCTCCTGATACCAGGCGCACGAAGTGCCGGCCGCACCGTGTGCCTGAAGGGCAGCGGATTTCTCATATGCCCCAAGGACATGAGACATCCGCGGCGGACTGCCGCCGGACGTCCCCGTCCGATCAGCGGCGCGGGCCGATGCCGATTTCCAGCGGCGCGAGGCCGGCGACCGTCGCCACCAGCCGGTCGCCCGGCACAACCGGTCCGACGCCCGACGGCGTGCCGGTGAAGATCACGTCGCCGGCTTCCAGCACGTAGAGCTTCGACAGGGTCGAGATCAGCTCCGGGATCGACCAGATCATGTCCGACAGCCGGCCTTCCTGGCGCACCTCGCCATTGACCTGGAGGCTGATGACGGCGTCGTCCAGCGTGCCGGCATCCTGCTTCAGCATCACCGGGCCGATGGGCGCCGCCTGATCGAAATTCTTGGC
>JBBSSF010000465.1:0-3477 GCA_038242345.1 Hyphomicrobiales bacterium | reverse complement strand
CTCAGGTCCCGGTCATGATCGTCACCGTTGCCACCACGCCGTTTGCGGGCCAGCGCCCCGGCACCTCCGGACTGCGCAAGAAGGTTCCGGTGTTCCAGGAGCCGCATTATCTCGCCAACTTCGTGCAGTCGATCTTCGACGTGCTGGAAGGCTATGCCGGCAGCACCCTGGTGATCGGCGGCGACGGGCGCTATTTCAACCGCGAGGCGATCCAGATCGCCATCCGCATGGCAGCGGCGGCCGGCTTCGGCCGCATCCTGGTCGGCCAGGGCGGCCTGCTGTCGACGCCGGCCGCTTCCTGCGTCATCCGCAAGCACGCGGCCTTCGGTGGCATCATCCTGTCGGCCAGCCACAATCCCGGCGGCCCGGACGGCGATTTCGGCATCAAGTACAACATCGGCAATGGCGGGCCGGCGCCGGAGAAGATCACCGAGGCGATCTACGCCCGCACCCAGGTGATCGACAGCTACCGCACTCTGGACACCGCCGACATCGACCTCGACACCCTGGGCACGGTAACGGTCGGCGACACCCGCGTGGAGATCATCGACCCGGTCGCCGACTATGCCGAGCTGATGGAATCGCTGTTCGACTTCGAGGCGATCCGGGCCCTGTTCGCGTCGGGCTTCCGGATGCGCTTCGATGCCATGTCGGCGGTCACCGGGCCCTATGCGAAGGCGATCATCGAGGGCCGGCTCGGCGCGCCCGAAGGCAGCGTCATCAACGCCGTCCCCCTGCCCGACTTCGGCGGCCATCATCCCGACCCGAACCTCGTCCACGCCAAGGAGCTCTATGATCTCCTGATGTCGGCCGGGGCGCCGGATCTGGGCGCGGCCTCCGATGGCGATGGCGACCGCAATCTCATCATCGGCCGCGGCCAGTTCGTGACGCCGTCGGACAGCCTGGCGCTGCTGGCCGCCAACGCCCATCTGGCGCCCGGCTACAAGGACGGCATCGCCGGCATCGCCCGCTCGATGCCGACCTCGGGCGCTGCCGACCGGGTGGCCGAGAAACTCGGCATCAAGCTCTACGAGACGCCGACGGGCTGGAAGTTCTTCGGCAATCTGCTCGATGCCGGGCTCGTGACGATCTGCGGCGAGGAGAGCGCCGGCACCGGCTCCAACCATGTCCGCGAGAAGGATGGCCTGTGGGCGGTGCTCCTGTGGCTGAACATCCTGGCCGTGCGGCGCCAGAGCGTGCGCGAGATCGTCATCGCCCACTGGAAGACCTACGGCCGCAACTATTATTCGCGCCACGACTATGAGGAAGTGGACTCCGCCGGCGCCAATGCGATGATGGAGAGCCTCAGGGCCCGCCTCGGCGAGCTCGCCGGCAGCGTGCACGGCAAGCTCGCCATCGCCGGGGCCGACGACTTCTCCTATCTCGATCCGGTGGACGGTTCGGTCTCCGCAAAGCAGGGCATCCGGCTGCTCTTTGCCGACGGGGCGCGCATCGTGTTCCGCCTCTCGGGCACGGGCACGGCGGGGGCCACCGTCCGCATCTACATCGAACGTTTCGAGGCCGACGAGGATCTCCAGGCGATCGACACCCAGAAGGCGCTGGCCGACCTGATCGCGCTGTCCCGCACGATCTCCGGCATCGAGACCTTCACCGGGCGCCGCGAGCCCGACGTCATCACCTGATCCGGATGCCGGGATCCCCGCCGACGGGAGGGCGACCCCAGGCGGGGCTCCGGATCCGGACCTCAAAAAACGGCGGCGGAGACCCTCCGCCGCCGAAACCGTTGCGCAAGGACCGGCAGACCTGCCGGAAAGGGGCATTTCCGATCATGACGGGGGACATGGAAGCCGGTCGACCGGAGCCATTGGGCGCCCGTGCCGATGGGGCGGGGACCAATTTCGCTGTCTATTCCGCGACCGCCGAGGCCATCGAGCTGTGCCTGTTCGATGACGCGGACCGCGAGATCGCGCGTCATGTCCTGTGCGGCCGCTCCGGTCACGTCCATCATGGCTATCTCCCTGGCATCGGCCCCGGTGCGCGCTATGGCCTCAGGGCGCATGGCCCGTGGGATCCGGCCCATGGCCTGCGCTTCAATCCGGCCAAGCTGCTCGTCGACCCCTACGCGCTCGCCATCGACCGTCCCTTCGTGCTGACGCCGCTGCTGTTCGGCCACAAGTCCGGCGGCGATCCGAACCATCCGGAACGGGACCACCGCGACAGCGCCGCCGATGTGCCGAAGGCCATCGTGCCCGGCGCGACGGAGCCGCCGGCCCACCGGCTGAACCGGCCGCCCGCGCCTCATGAAACGGTGATCTACGAGCTGCATGTCCGCGGCTTCACCGAGACCCACCCCGACATCCCGGCCGGGATCCGCGGCACCTTTGCCGGCCTCGCCCATCCCGTGGCGATCGCCCACCTGAAGGGGCTCGGCGTCACCACCATCGAGCTGATGCCGGTATGGGCCAAGGTGGACGAGCGCCATCTGGTGCCTCTCGGCCTCACCAACTACTGGGGCTACAACCCCGTCACCCTGATGGCGCCGGATCCGCGGCTTGCCCCCGGCGGCATGGCCGAAGTGCGGGCGACCGTGGACGCGCTCCATGCCGCGGGCTTCGAGGTGATCCTCGACGTGGTGCTGAACCACACCGGCGAGGGCGATGCCCAGGGCCCCACCCTGTCCTTCCGCGGCCTCGACAACCCGACCTATTATCGCCTGGCCGAGGGCCACCCGGCCGACTACATCAACGATGCCGGCTGCGGCAACGTGCTGGCCCTCGATCATCCGCCGGTGCTGCGCCTGGCCATGGACGCACTCCGCCACTGGATGACCGCCGGCGGCATCGACGGCTTCCGCTTCGATCTGGCGACCACCCTGGCCCGGCGCCTCTCGGGCTTCGATCCCACTGCCCCCTTCTTCCAGGCGGTCGGACAGGATCCGCTGCTGCGCCAGGCCCGGCTCATCGCCGAGCCCTGGGACATCGGCCCCGGCGGCTACCGGCTGGGGGCCATGCCCACCGGCTGGAGCGAGTGGAATGACCGCTTCCGCGATACCGTTCGGCGCTTCTGGCGCGGCGATGCCCGGCTGATCGGCGAGATGGCGACCCGGCTGTCCGGCTCGGCGGACCTGTTCCGGCCGCGCTTCCGCGCGCCCTCCGCCAGCCTCAATTTCGTGACCGCCCATGACGGCTTCACGCTCGCCGACCTCGTCTCCTACCGGGAGAAGCACAACGAGGCCAATGGCGAGCAGAACCGCGACGGACACAACGCCAACCATTCCTGGAATCATGGCATCGAGGGCCCGAGCGACGATCCCGAGATCCGCGCCGCCCGCGACCGCGACGTGCGCAACCTGCTGGTGACGCTGCTGTGCGCCCGCGGCCTGCCGATGATTTCCATGGGCGACGAGATCGGCCGCACCCAGCGCGGCAACAACAATGCCTATGCCCAGGACAATCCGGTTTCATGGATGGACTGGAGCCATGCCGACCGCGAGCTCTACGCCTTCGTGTCGCGGCT
>JBBSSF010000464.1:0-3505 GCA_038242345.1 Hyphomicrobiales bacterium | reverse complement strand
GGGTGAAAGGGTGGGGTAAGAGCCCACCGCGGACCCGGCAACGGGGACGGCATGGTAAACCCCGCCGGGAGCAAGACCGAATAGGGACGACGCGCGGCCTTCGGGCCGCAGGCCCCGTTTTCCAGGCCAGTCGTCCGGGTGGGTCGCGCGAGGCGTCCGGCAACGGGCGTCCCAGAGGAATGGCCGTCACGCGGGGGCCGGCGACGGTTCCCGCCCTACAGAACCCGGCTTAAAGGCCGGCTGGCATTTTCGCTTTCCCGATCGGGCGCCACACAGGTGCGGCATCCACCGGCCGCGTGTCCATTCGGTCTCGACGCCGACGCCAAGCACGCTTATGGTCCGCCCGTCCCGACCTTTGGGGGAGACCGTTTCGCCATGACCCTCGTGAAGACCGTTCAGACCACGCACCAGGATCTCCTGATCCGTGTCATGCTGGCGGCGGCCATGGCGGACGCCGATGTCTCCGACCGCGAGTTCGGCCGCATCTCCTCCATCGTCACCACGCTGCCGGTGTTCCAGGATGTGGACACCAACCGGATCGTGGAGAATGCCGGCACGGTGACCGCGCTGCTGAAGCGGGAGGACGGCCTCGATCGCCTCCTCGACGACGTCGCCCGCGGCCTGCCCGAGCGTCTCTACGAGACCGCCTATGCGCTGGCGGTGGAAGTCGTCTCGGCGGACGTGCAGGCGCGCGAGGAAGAGCTGAACTTCCTTCTGATGCTGGAAGACCGCCTGGAACTCCCGAAACTCCCCGTCGCCGCGATCGAATATTCCGCCCGGGTGCGCCATCGGATGATGTGAGGGGCCCCAAAAACCAAGAGGGGAAGGGGCTCAGCATGTCGTTGAGCCCACTATTTATTTTTCAAAAAAATATTTTCCAAAGACGAAGTCATGACTTCGAAATGATTTCTTCTATCGGATCGCTTTCCAAAGCAAACATAGTCCATATAAAATAACAGAGTCCTCGGCTTTCGTCATACCCGGCGCCGTCACTTTCAATGCGAAATATTATCTCGTTCAATGAAATTGCACGTTTATATACTTCGTGATTTCCAATATATCCACTATCGATTAGCCTATCAAAAGCCCGGGAGATCGATTTCAAATTAAAAATTATTTCTCTATATTCTGGCGTTTGATTACTCATTTGATTCTGAAAGGCATAGAAACCCTCGTCAGCCTCACCCTTCCAAGGAAAAATTTCCTTAAAATTACCCCCTCCACTGAGGATAAAATCAATAGTATCCGTGTCCGCAGAAATGTCCGCACGTCCTCCTTTTATGCTTGCGTGAATAACTGCAATCACAATATTGCGCTTTGCGTCAAGATAGGAATTGCGCACTTCATCGCGCACAACAGAACTCCACTTCCTTTCTAGACGCCTGTTCACAAAGAAATAAAAAATAAACGACGTAACTCCACCGGATCCAATTGAACTGATTATATTGAAATATTGCAATTCACGCTCACCAACTAACGTTGGTGAAAAAACATGGCACAAAATTGGAGAAATTGTTGCAGCAAGAAATAGTGAAAATAATAGATAGTTCCACGGAAATAAAATTAGTGATCGCTGTATATTATAACAAGAGACCGACACCGATTGCTCCCTTAACTCAATAATTCCTGCCACCGCCGTGCACTATGGAGAACACGGACAATTTCCGCTCCATTCTCGATCTCGCGATAAAGAATAAGATAGGCGCCAACGGGAAAAAGCCGCAGATCCGGGCGCACATCCGGGCGAGCGACACCCAGACCGGGCATTTCACCAAGACGGCGACAGGTTTTCAGAAGCATATCCGGCCAGCGGATTACCGCGACGGGGCTGTCCGCTGCAATGTGAAAGACAATGGATTCAATATCGCTTTCCGCGCGCCGGGTGAGCCGGAAAGCCATCAGGCCTTGTCACCTGCCAGTCGCGCCTCAAGGGACCGCCGGATGCGGGCGAACGCCGCCTCGCCATCTTCGGAAGCGGATCCGCTCGCAATCCCCTCGTCCCAAAGCTGACCAAGCTCGGCCACGGCCTCGGCGCGCCGGAGCCGTCGCTCCTGCCAATCGCGCAGCGCCTCGCGCATGACATCGCTGGCCGAGGCATACTCCCCGGACGCCACGGCCTCTCGCAAGGTCTCCGCCAGTTCTGGCGTGAGCGCGACACTGACCTTCTCGACCCTGCCCATGCGCGGCCCTCCCCGTTCGCGCAGAAAGGGTAGGCGCCTTTCCCGGGGCACACAAGCAGCCCCGCCGCGCGGCCCGGAAACTTTCAGAAGACTGCCGATTCACCATCACCCCAGCCAGAGTGCGGGGTCGCGCTCGCTGGACACGACGGCGACAACCAGCACTCCGTAGGCGGCCGGCTCATAGAGCGCGATGTAGCGCCCCTCGATGAGGAGGCGGACGCCGTCTCCGATCTCCCGGCGCAGCGGCCCCATTTCCGGATAGCGCGCGGCCAGATCGAACTTGTCGAAGAGCCGGTTGAGCAACCGGTCGGCAGCCGGCTCATTCTCGACGGCGATCGTGCGCCAGATCTCGCGCAAATCTTCCTGCGCCCGTGGCGTCAGGCGGAAATCAGCCCCGGCCACCGCGTTCTGCTTTCAAACGCGCGAGAAAATCCGCGCGGTCGACACTCTCGCCGGCGCCACTGGCCCGGCCGGTCTCATAAGCCTGCCTCAGATGCTCAAGCTCGCGCGCACGCAGCTCCTCCCGCTCCTCCCACAGGAGCAGGGCGTCCCGGACGATCTCGCTGCTGGAGGCATAGCTGCCGCTCTCGACGGCCTGCTCCAGGCGGGCCGCCTGCTCTGGCGTCAGGGAAACGGTGAGCGTGCGCATGGTCCGAACCTTCCTGTCCCGATCTTATAGCAAATCGGCGCAGATCGGACAAAGAGGCCCCGCCCGCCTACTCCGGCTTCACGAATGTCAGATAGGTCGGCGTGCGGCCTTCGCGGAGCGCCTTGGCCTCGTAGCGGGTGCCGGGCCAGCCGGGAAAGGGCGTCTTCCAGTCGGCCGCCGTCTCCGCCGTCCAGACAAGGCCGCCATGGGCGCGCACATGGCCGAGGGTCCAGTCGACATAGGTGTCGATGTCGCTGGCAAAGCGGAACATCCCGCCGGGCTGAAGCACCCGGCAGAAGCGGTCGAGATTGGCCGCCGAGACGAAGCGGCGCTTCCAGTGCCGCTTCTTCGGCCACGGGTCCGGATAGAGCAGATAGATCCGCGAGACCGAGGCCGGCGGCATCCAGTCGAGCAGGAACACCGCGTCCTCCGGATGCAGCCGGATGGTCTCGATTTCCTTCTCGCCGATGACGCTCACCGCCTTCGCCATGCCGTTGACGAAGGGCTCGCAGCCGATGATCCCGACATCCGGATTGGTCCCGGCCTGGTGGATCATGTGCTCGCCACCGCCGAAGCCGATCTCCAGCCACACCTCGCGCACGGGCACCGGGAACAGCGTCGCCAGATCGGCCGGCGCCGGCGTCTTCAGGTCGAGGGCCAGGGCCGGCAGGCGGCT
>JBBSSF010000463.1:0-3506 GCA_038242345.1 Hyphomicrobiales bacterium | reverse complement strand
CGGGCGATGCAGGCTGAGGCCGCCGATGCGGTGGCGCTCCGGGCGCGCTGCCGGGTCTACGGGCTGACCGAGGCCCAGGCGGCGGATCCGCTGGCCGGGACGGCGACGGGGCGGCTGGTACTGGCGGGCCTGCTGACGCGCCGGCAGGACGATGCGGCGACGCGGTGGCGGGCGCTGCGGGCGCGTTATCTGCACGCGATCGCGCAGAAGCCTGACGGGCGCGAGCCACCTGATCGGGCGCCTGTTGTGGATGATCCGGATGAGGCAGATATCGAGGCGGTTAAGCGGTTTGATGAGGCTCGGGAAGCCCTGCGCCGCGCTGGAACGTTCGCAGCTCATGCGGTCTGGCTCGTGGTCGATGGAGGGCATGATGCGCCGTCAGTTACCCATCATCTTCGGTGTGGGCTTGATGTTCTGGCGGACCATTTTGGGCTTCCGCCCTGTTGACTTGGCGATGTAGGTGCGCGAATATGCTCTCGCTTCCATTATCGATAAGTGTGCCGGAGCGGCGGATGTAACCGACGGCGCCAGACTGGAGAGCCGCGGCGGCTGTGATGGTCGCTTAGCCTGCGCCCGCATTGGCGGGACGAACAGCGGCAGCCCGGCAGAAATTCGCCCGATGGGCACATCAGTTCGACACGGGCGCCCTAGCCAATGGGTGCAGGCGTGGCTCCCGGAGTGGCTTCCGGGCGGATTATCCAAGCCGTGATCTCCGCGCTCCCGTGTCGATAAAAATCATTCCGGTGTAGCTCAGCGGCATAGCAGCGGTCTCCAAAACCGCCAGCGCCGGTTCGATTCCGGCCTCCGGGGCCAAGGCTGACATGTTAACCAGAGCGGCCCTTCGTTAACACGTTCGGCAGACATGTCGCCGCCTTTGACATATTGGGGTCGTAGCTCAGACGGAAGAGCGCCCGCCTTGCAAGCGGAAGGCCGCCGGTTCGATCCCGGCCGGCTCCACCAACTATTGAGGATTGCTCACATGTTCGGCCGTCTCGGTGATGACATCCTCGTGGGGGCGATCCTCGCGGTGACGGCGGTTATGCGGCTGGCGAGCGCCATTCTTGACTCGTGGCCGCCGCGGGCACGGTGATCCGATCAAAACCCGGTCAAATGATGCGCGCCATGGAAACATGCGACGGCGCAACGTCTTGCGGCATAGACCATCATAGAAACCGCATAGAACCTCATAGCGGATCATAGCGGATCAAGAATGCTCGACGCCATGGCCGCCCTTGTCGATGCTCTCGGGCGCATGTTCGATCCCGGGCCGATCCCTCGGCGCCGCTCTCCGAAATGGCCGCGGATCTGGCACACTCCGGTGCGCTGGCCGCGCCGTTGACGCTCGCAAAACTTCTCCAGCTATCACCAACGCGTCTTGATGTTAAAGGATGTCCGGAGAAATGACTCGACCTTCATTTGCCGTTGGTGATGTTGTCTGGCTGAAAAGCAACGCCAATATGAGAATGACCATTGTGCGCATTGAAGGCGAGTTTGCCGCTGCGGCTTGGTTTGAAGGATGTTCGCTGAGGACCGTGAAGGATTTGCCTCTCGTCGCGCTATCCCGGCTCAAGGACGAACGTGATAGGTCAAAGGAATGACCACGCCCGGCGCCGCCCTGCTGTCCGAAGCCGCAGAGACCATCCGCCAGCGCGAGGGCGCCCACGGCGACAAGGGCCGGACCTTCGCCATGATCGCGGCGATGTGGTCGGCCTATCTCGGCGCCGAGGTCTCTCCGGCCGATGTGGCCCAGATGATGGTGCTCCTGAAGGTGGCGCGGGCCCGATGTGGCGACCGCACGCACCACGACCACTATGTCGATCAGGCAGGCTATGTGGCCTGCACGGCGGATTTGCTGAAGCCCGCCGGGGGAGGCCAGCCTCGGATGCCGCACGATCAATTTCGGATCGGAGACCGGGTTCGCCTCGCCGCCGGCACCGGTTTCGGTGGTGAGTCAGAGTTCTGGCATGGAAAAATCGTCAGCGAGATCGCGCCAGGTGTGTATCGGGTGAAGGTCGCGCTTTGGTGGCGCTGGCGGTATGGCGGCCCGACGATGCGGACTGCCAGCGCCGATGATCTGGCATCGGCATAATGCCGGAATCGCAGACCACAGGTTGAGACGCGCCGCGCCGGGTGTCCGAAATCCCGGGGGTTATACACCATTGGCGCGAAGTTCAAAAAACCGCAGTGGGGTGAAGCCCAAAAACCCTCAGGCGGGGTGGCTTAAAAATCCGCTCCCGGGGTCGGTCTAAAAACCCTCAGCGGGGGTAGAAAGGAGCGGGTCTAAAAACCCGCTCCGGGGTGAAGCCTAAAAATCAGATCTGGGGGCAGGCCAGATAGGTGGCTGGTATCAGGCGGTGACCATCTTCAACTTGCGGAGCGCGGCCGGCTGCACCACGCCGCCACCCACCCGGCGCCAGGCGTGGAAGTGCACTGGGCGCTCTCCGTCTCCGCTGTGGGGGCCGCGCAAGATGCCCATGCCCTCTTGGTCATAGATCTGGTAGGCGGCGCTGATGTCGCCGAACAGGACCGGCGTGTCCCCCGGGGCGACATTGGGCATGTCGGCCGCGTCGAGCACCGGGCGTCCGAGCAGCGTCCCCGGCTGGCCCGCCTGAAGGCCCGGCTGCCAGAGATAGTCGCCGTTGCCGTCCCTCAGGATGCGGACCACCTTGAGGGTCGTCGAGTTCATCATCCAGGTGCCCCGGTTCCGGTACTGCGCCGGCAGGGCATACATGATCCTCACCAGCGCATCGGCATCCAGGGCATTGGCGTGGCCGTTGGCGACCTCGGGCACCCCCGGCGCCGTGAGAATGCCGAGGGGCTGCTTCACGCCGGTGCCGACCGCGAAGGCGGTGGCCTCAATCTGGCTGAACCGCTCCACAAGTGCCGCCGTCACATCCGCTTCCACGTCGACGATGGCGCCTTCAATGGTGCGAAGCGAAATGTCGACGGAACAGGCCAGCTTATGGGCCACGATTTCGACCCTACCATACGTCACATCGGGCTCGGCCCGCGCCTTGTCCCTCCCTGTCCACCGGGCGGCGCTGGTCTCGGCTATCTGTGGGACGATGACGGACGATGCGCGGTATATGCCGCCAGCGCGGGCAACCGACCTGATCGGGCTGACTCCCGCCAGGCGCCTCAGGAACTGGCGGTGGAACTCCGGCGGGGCAAGATAGCCGCCCGAGGTGCCGTTGCTGGCGATGAGGGCGCGCGCCTCCTCGGGCTGCATCGCCTCCCGGCCGGTGCGCAGGTAGCTGGTGAAGGCCCTGGTCTCTGGTGTGGTGCTCATGTGGGATCCTCCGCCCGGCGGTGCGGGCTGTCTGCGGACTGGTGGTCGATGAGGTCTAGGGCGAGCCAGACCCACGATGGGACCGGCCGGCGCCCGGATAGCCAGTCGCTGACGGTCGCCGCCGGAGTGCAGAGCCGGTCAGCCAGATAGCCGCGGGCGCTGCGATCGCGTCCGCGGTTGCTGCTTGGCGATGTGGCGGTGGGGGATACCCCCCGGG
>JBBSSF010000462.1:0-3509 GCA_038242345.1 Hyphomicrobiales bacterium | reverse complement strand
CGCGCCCGTTTTCCCGCTCGCCTGGTCTCAGTTCGGCCGCGGCTGACCGCGGGCGCACAGGGCGACGAACTCCTCCGTCGGCATCGGCCGGCCCCAGAGATAGCCCTGGACCTCATGGCAGCCGACCGAGCGGGCGACGGACAGCTCGGTCTCGGTCTCGACCCCTTCGGCCACCAGCCGCAGCCGCAGCGCCCGCGCCATGCCGGCGATCGCCTCCATCAGCCCGACCCCGGACGAGCCCCGGGCGGCAGCGGCCACGAAGGAGCGGTCGATCTTCAGCTCGTCGATGGGCAGATGCTGGAGCCGGGACAGGGACGAGTAGCCGGTGCCGAAATCATCAATGGCGACGAGGCAGCCGAGCGCGCGCAGGTCCCGCAGATTGCGCTTCAGCAGGTCCATGTCGCCGGTCAGCGCAGTCTCCGTCACCTCGACGCCGAGCTGGCTGCCGACGGCGCCATGACGCTCGATGCGGGCGGCAAGGGTCGCGGCCAGCGCCCGGTGGGTCAGGTGCATGGGCGAGAGGTTGACGAACACCCGCTGCCCCGGCGCCAGACGCGGCAGCAGCGCCAGCACCTCCTCCACCACGAAATCGGTGAGGGGCTGGATCAGGCCGGTCTCCTCGGCCACGGGACTGAAGTCCGACGGCGGAATGAGCGCGCCGTCGGGCGTGCGCCAGCGCAGCAGCGCCTCGCCGCCGGTCACCCGGTCGCCGGTGATCGTGAAGCGCGGCTGCACGACAATGTGGAATTCCCGCTCCGCCAGCGCCCGGCGCAGGCCCTGGGCCATCTTCAGCCGGTGGGTGGTGCTGTCGCGCATGGACGGATGGAACAGCCGGACGGAGCCCGGCGAACGCCGCTTGGCCTCCACCAGCGCCAGCTGGGCGGCCTCCAGCAGCTGCTCGGATGTCGGATTGTCGGCCGCCAGCGCCACCCCGACGGAAACCGGCGGCAGGCGGAACGCCCCGCCCCCGGCACGGTCGTCGAGATCGGCCAGCGACGCCTGCTCGATCGCCTCGCAGAGCCGGCGGGCAAGGGCCTCGGACCGGTCGCGCTCCTCCAGATCCGCCAGCACCGTGAAGAGATTGCCGCCGAAGCAGGACAGGGAGGCGCCGGGCGGCAGCACCGATTCCAGACAGCGCGCCGTCGCATAGAGCGCCCGGTCCCCGGCAGCAAAGCCGAAGGCACCGTTGAGGGCCCCGAGATCGACGATGTCGATCAGCAGCAGCGCGAGACGGTCACGGGGGCCGGCGAGGCGCTGCTCCAGATTCGCCTTGAAGGAGCGCTGGTTGGGCAGGCCCGTGGTGTCATCGGTGAAGGCCATGCGCTCGATGCGGCGGTGGGCCGCCTCGATGGCGCTGTTGTCGCGCAGCACGCCGATGAAATGCGGCCCGTCATCGAGCATCATCTCGGTGACGCTCAGATGGATGGGCACCAGATGGCCATCCCGGTGGGCCGCCATCATCTCCCGGCCGACGCCGATGATCTGGGATTCCCGGGTGCGGCGGTAGCGGGCCATCAGCTCGGGATGATGCTCCCGCTCGCCCTCCGGCACGAACACCGCGACATTGCGGCCGACCAGCTCCTGGGGATCCCAGCCGAGCACATCGACCATGCGGTGATTGGCATGCAGGATGGTGCCGAACGGATCGGTGAGCACCACCCCTTCGGCAATGTTGTCCAGAACGGCGCGGAAACGGCGCTCGCTCTCGCCGGCCCGGCGCACCGCCTCGATGGTCTCGGTGATGTCGTAGCCGACCGACTGATATTCCAGCGGCACGCCATCCTGGACCCGGTAGACCTGGTCGAACCAGCGCTGCCAGCGGACCTGCCCCTCGGGCATCAGGGTCCGGTGGGTGGAAATGGCGATTCGCCCGACCCGGAGCCCGCGCACATGGGCCAGCACGCTCTCCTGCTCCTCGGGGGGCACGAGATCGATGAACCGGCGGCCGACCAGATCCCCGCGGGGCTTGCCATAGGCCCGGGCATAGGCCGCATTCACATCGGTGAGGGTCGTGTCGGGCAGGAAGCGGCACACCATCTCGCTGTCCACCGACAGCAGCGCCGCCACGTCCTCCTCGGCATCTCCCGGATGGGCGAACATCGGCTCCACGGCCGAGGGAAGACAGCCAAGAAGCAGCGGCCCGCGGGTGGCCCCGGCCAGCGGAAACACCGTGGCGACCAGCACCTCCTCCCCGGGGCCGGACACCCGGCCGAGGATCACGCTTCCCGACTGCATGGCCCCCGCCAGCGCCCGCAGCGTGCCGGAAATGGTGCGGCAGCCCAGGAAAGTCGCCCGCCCGGACAGAGGATCCGACAGCCCCCGCGCCTCGGCCAGCACCAGAAATGCGGCGTTGGCAAATTCCATGGTCACGCCGTCCGGATGCACCCGGACCAGGAAGGCCGGGACGGACGCGCGGGCCAGGAGCTGCCGCAAGGGGTCGACGATCATGATTCCTCACTGGAACGTACATGATCGATACGGCCAGCCGGCAGGTCCGTCAAACCCTCGCGCAGGACAAGGCCAAGGAACTACCAGCGAAATCCCGCTCCCTCCCGGTCGACCTTGTCATTTTCGCAGGTTCGCATGTATCTTCCGTCTGCGACCTTCGGACCGCACGGGATTGCCCCGCCGCCGGTGGTGTGGCACGCCCCTTGTGACGGGCCGGGTCGCGGCCGGCGCAGAGACTGCGTCCGGACAGCGGGACAGACCAGAAACAGGCCCGGGCGGCGGGATTTTTCTCCCTCCGGACGGCCCGCAAGAGTGCCCCGCACGCCGGAAAGGATCATGATCGAACCCCTGGACACTGCCACGGCCCTTCCGGCCGTCTCGCCCGCCGATCCGATGACGCGGGCGGCCGACGCGGCCAGCGATCTCCTGAAGTCGCTGGCCAACCGCAACCGGCTCCTGATCCTGTGCTCCCTCGTGGAGGGAGAGCGGTCGGTCGGCCAGCTTGCCGAGGCCCTCGGACTGCGCGATTCCACGGTGTCGCAGCATCTCGCCCTGCTGCGCAAGGACGGGCTCGTCGCCCCGCGCCGCTCCGGCCAGACCATCTGGTATTCCATTGCCAGCCCGGCCGCCCGCAAGGTGCTGGCCGTGCTCTACGAGATCTACTGTCCCGCCCCGGGCCTGTGAGGCCGGGAATCCCGGAAAGGGATGCCTGATATACGGGTGCCGGTCTCTCATGCTCTTGGGGAATATGAGAGATCCGCTGTTTTTCAGGCGCCCGGGTGCGGTCGGCACGTCGTGCGCCTGGCATGAGACCGGGGCGCCCGGAAGACGCGCCGCGCGCGATCCGCCAACAAGCGGATGAAAAGCGGGTGTCCGTCATGCTAAGGCAGCCGCGTTGAGCGGAGTCCCGGACCGGGGCGATCCGCTTCCCGCGACACCCATGACCGGCAGCCCCCTCCTCCCGGGGGTGCGGATGCCGCTCGGCATCAGCGAGGACCCGCGCGTGACCGGCATATTCTCCCTCTTCTGGCGGCCGGGGAGCCGGCGCGGCGGCGGCTGGG
>JBBSSF010000461.1:0-3511 GCA_038242345.1 Hyphomicrobiales bacterium | reverse complement strand
GGACCGAATTTGCCGGATTCCGCTGCCACCGCGGGTCTTCTCCCCGGGAACACAGCCCCGGACGCGGCGGAGGTCAGGCGCGAAACGCCCGGGTGGCCGCTTCGGGATCGTCGGCCGCCATGACGGCCGAGACGATGGCCACGCCATCGGCGCCGGCCGCGCGCACCGGCCCCGCCTGCGCCGGACCGATGCCGCCGATGGCGACGATGGGCAGCGGGGTTGCCGCCCGCACGGCGGCAAGGCCGGCAAGCCCCAGGGGCGGGGCGGCATCGGGCTTGGTGGTGGTGCCGAACACCGGTCCCACCCCCAGATAATCGACCCCCGCCAGATCCGAGCGGGCGAGATCAGGGAACGCCGTGATGGAGAGGCCGAGAATGCGGTCCGGCCCGATCAGGGCGCGGGCATCGGCCGGGTGCATGTCGGACTGACCGACATGCACGCCATCGGCATCGGCGGCCAGCGCCACATCCACCCGGTCATTGACCAGAAGCGGGATGCCCAGCGGCCGCAGCAGGGCGACCAGCGCCCGGGCCTCCTCCACCAGCCGGCGGCCGGGCGCATGGGGCTCGCGCAGCTGGACGAGGCTCGCCCCGCCGCGCACGGCGGCTTCCGTCACCGCGAGAATGCCGCGCGGGCCGGCCAGCCCGCGGTCGGTGATGACATAGACGGAAAGATCGAACGGGCGCGGCATGATCGGGTCCGGATCGGGCGGCGGGAAGTCATGCCAAAGATCCTTGAAAAGGACTCTTCGGTATTCCGCTGCGGATTTCTCACGTCCTTGGCGCATATGAGAAATCCGCTGTGCTTCAGGCGCGCGGGTGCGGTCGGCACCTACGTGCCTGGTCTCAGAGGAGACGCACGCCGGCGCGCGTCGCGACTTCGGCATCGTCAAGGGCATAGAGCGCATCGCACAGCGCGGCGGGCAGGTTGCCGGGGCCGGGGAGCGGGGCGGCGGCCCTCGCTCCGGCGGCGCCATAGGCGGCCAGCGCCCCGACGGCGGCGGCAAAGGGCGGCGCCACCGCGGCACAGGCCGCCACATAGCCCGACAGCGCACAGCCGATGCCCGTGGACAGGGTCATGAACGGATGCCCGCCGGTGATCGCCGCCACCCGCTGGCCGTCGGTCACGTAGTCTGTGGCCCCGGTGACGGCAACAACCGCCCCGGTGTCGCGGGCCAGCACCCGGGCGGCCTCGATGGCATCTTCCGAGCCGTCGGCGGAATCGACCCCTTTCGGCCGCGCCCGCGCCGTGCCCGAGAGGGCGATGATCTCGGACGCGTTGCCGCGGATGATGGCCGGGCCGCGTTCGGCCAGCTGCCGGGCGACGCGGCTGCGATGGGGCGTCGCCCCGCAGCCCACCGGATCCAGCACCCAGGGCCGGCGGTCGGCATTGACCCGGTGCACGGCAAGCGTCATGGCCGACACCCAGTCGGTGGGGATGGTACCGAGATTGACCAGAAGGGCATCGGAGAGGCCGGCGAAATCCTCCGCCTCCTCCGGCGCAAGGATCATGGCCGGCGACGCGCCGGCGGCCAGCAGCACATTGGCCGACACCGGCATGACCACCAGGTTCGTCATGCACATGACGAGCGGGCGGGCTTCTCTCAGCCGGGCAACCACGGGTTCGAGGCCCGTCGGGCCGGGCTCTGCGGGAACCCCCGTGGCAACGGGCACGATGCCGGTGGGGCGGAGGGTGGGTTCGGTCGAGGACATGGCCGCAATCTCGCGCAATCCGTCAGAATCGCCGGCTTCCGGCCGCAGGCGCCGGCCGGAAGCCGGCTCCTTCCTATCACGGGCCGGGCTCCCGGTCTCGCCACGGAGGCAGCAGACGGCAAAAGGGCCGTGCCCCGTGGACATTCGACCGGGAAAGGCCGCTTGTCTCGCGGGTGCGGGTGCGATATAGACCCGCCGCAACAGGGGTGGCCGCGGGCCGCCCTTTCCTTGCATTCCGTCGCGCTCCCGGGGATCATGCCCCCGCGCGGGACGCCGACCAAGCTTTCCGGGAGTCCGCCATGAAGAAAGACATCCATCCCGACTATCACATGGTCAAGGTCGTGATGACCAACGGGACCGAGTACTGGACCCGCTCGACCTATGGCGAGGAGGGCGCGACCCTTCAGCTCGACATCGATCCGAGCACGCACCCGGCCTGGACCGGCGGTCAGCAGCAGCTGATGGACCGCGGCGGGCGTCTGTCGCGCTTCAAGAACAAGTTCGGCTCCTTCCTCGGCTGAAGACTGCCGGCCCGTTTTCCGGGCCGCCTTCTGCCAGAAGCGGAACAGAAAAGCCCCCGTCCGCGCGGCGGGGGCTTTTCTTTTGCAGCGTGCGGACCGCTGTTTCCCGGGGGACGCGCCGGCGTCACGCCGGGGACACGACGGAGGCCCCCCGGGGGCCGCAGATTTCCCCTGTTCTCCGGAGGCATGATACCAGGCGCACGACGTGCTGACCGCACCGCGCGCCTGAAGGACAGCGAATTTCTCATATGCGCCAATGGCGTGAGAAATCCGCATTTGAATACCAAAGAATCCTATTCAAGGATCTTTGGTATGATGTCAGGGATCCCTGAAAAGGACCCTTTGGCCATCTGAACCGCGCCGGGTTTGCCGGAGGCTCCCACTCCTGAGAGGATGGAGCCATGACGAACACGACGACGAACAGGTTTTCCCCCGAAGTGCATGGCTGCGCCCTCGCCGAGACGATCAACGGGCTCGACAAGGCCGAGGTGATCCACCGGCGTGGGCCGCAACGATCCCTCGAAGCGGTCGAGTATGCGACCCTCGAATGGGTCGACTGGTTCAACAACCGCCGGCTCCTCAAGCCGATCGGCAACATCCCGCCGGCCGGGGCAGAAAAACGCTGGCGGGACGAACAGGAGCAGGCGGCAATCGCCGCCTGAACCAAAGCCCGGGCCTCCGACGAACCCGGCGCGGCTTGCCCCCCGGCGCCCGCAGGCGTCGGGACAGCATGACTGAAGGCGGGCCACGCAAGGAAATCCGCCGCGCGGCCGGGCCACCGTCAGACGACGATGAAATCCACCGTCCGCAGGGTCAGGCCGGGCGCCAGCCGGGCGAACTCGATCGCCGCGGCAGATCCGGTTCCGTCGGCATCATAGAGCAGCGCGCCGGAGCCCGGATTGTAGATGATGCGGTCGGTGAGATCGGCCGCCCCGTAGCCGACCCGGAAGGCGGCATTGGAGAGCAGGCTGCTGGCATCGAGCGCCGGGAACACGTCTCGATCGAGCACGATCTTGTCGGTCTGCACCGTGAAGTCGGTGATGACATCGCTCTCGCCGGCATAGGACAGCGGCGCGTCGAAGAGGAACTGGTCCACCCCGCTGCCACCGGTGAGGGTGTCCGCGCCGGCCCCGCCCGACAG
Source organism: Hyphomicrobiales bacterium (assembly GCA_038242345.1). Lineage (GTDB taxonomy): Bacteria > Pseudomonadota > Alphaproteobacteria > Rhizobiales > Segnochrobactraceae > JBBSSF01. The sequence goes on along the minus strand of JBBSSF010000461.1, from coordinate 137 downwards.
GACGTCATCGCCGAGGCCTCCGGCGAGGACATCATCGCCCGCGCCGCCGAGCAGCGTGTCGTTGCCGCCGCTGCCGGCGAGCGCATTGGCGCCGCTGTTGCCGGTGATGAGGTTGGCGCGCGCGTTGCCGATGCCGC
>JBBSSF010000460.1:0-3517 GCA_038242345.1 Hyphomicrobiales bacterium | reverse complement strand
GTGCCCGACGGGCGTCGGCAAGACGGAGATCGCCCGCCGCGTCGCCAAGATCGTCGATGCCCCGTTCATCAAGGTGGAGGCGACGAAGTTCACCGAGGTGGGGTATGTCGGGCGCGATGTGGAGTCGATCATCCGCGATCTCGTGGAAGTCGGCATTGCGCTCACCCGGGAAAAGCTGCGCAAGTCGGTCCACGCCAAGGCCGAACTGGCGGCGGAAGAGCGGGTGCTGGAGGCCCTTGTCGGCAAGACGGCGAGCCCGGCCACCCGGGAGGCCTTCCGCCGGCGCCTGCGCGATGGCGAGCTGAACGACAAGGAAATCGAGATCGAGGTGTCGGCCGCGCCGTCGATGCCGAATTTCGAGATGCCGAACCTGCCCGGCAATGTCGGCGTGCTGAACCTTGGCGACATGCTCGGCAAGGCCTTCGGCGGCCAGAAGAAGACGCGCAAGGTCTCCGTGCGCGACGCCTATGAGCCGCTGGTGGCGGAAGAGTCGGACAAGCTCCTCGATCAGGACAAGCTGACGGCGGAAGCCATGAAGGTGGTGGCCCAGGACGGCATCGTCTTCATCGACGAGATCGACAAGATCTGCGCCCGCGAGGGCCGCGGCGGCGAGGTGAGCCGGGAAGGCGTGCAGCGCGATCTGCTGCCGCTGATCGAGGGCACCACGGTTGCCACCAAGTACGGCCCGGTGAAGACGGACCACATCCTGTTCATCGCTTCGGGCGCCTTCCATGTGGCGAGCCCGGCCGACCTTTTGCCGGAACTCCAGGGCCGCCTGCCGATCCGCGTCGAGCTGAAGCCCCTCGACAAGGAAGACTTCCGCCGCATCCTGACGGAAACCGAGGCGAGCCTGATCCGCCAGTCCATCGCCATGCTGGGCACGGAAGAGGTGACGCTGGAATTCACCGACGACGCCATCGACTCCATTGCCGGGATTGCGGTGGAGATCAACTCGACGGTGGAGAATATCGGCGCCCGCCGGCTGCAGACGGTGATGGAGCGCATCCTCGACGAGATCTCCTTCACGGCGCCGGACAAGTCCGGCTCCACGATCGTGATCGACGCCGACTATATCGAGCGCAACATCGGCGACCTCGCCCGCAACGCCGACCTGAGCCGGTTCATCCTGTAACGGACACGGGTGGCGCCGGGTGCAAGGCCGGACGAAGAGACAGAACGGGTCGGGAAGCACAGGCTTCCCCGCCCGTCCTGTTTTGGGGCGGCGGGATTGAATTATGGCACTAATACCAAAGATCCTTGAAAAGGACTCTTTGGTATTCCGATGCAGATTTCTCATGTCCTTGGGGCATATGAGAAATCCGCTGTCCTTCAGGCGCTAAGGTGCGGTCAGCACTTCGTGCCTGGTATGATACCGGAGGTCCTTGAAAAGGAACCTCCGTCACCCCTTCAGATTGCTCCCAAGCCGCTGATCCCCGACGGACTTGCAGCGCCGCCGGTCAACCGTGGCCCGCCGGACACGGCCGGCCGCTTCCGCTGTGCGCCGCCGCAGGAACTGGCAGATCCTGCCTTGTTTCTGACCAGATGGTTGGATTATCGTGCGCCTCCCGGTCGGATCCGGCCGCATCCCGTCTTGTCCCGATGCGTCATCCCCTCCGCAGGAAAAGGTGCTGCCTTTTCGTGCGGGGATCGTCTGGTCCGCCCCCTCCGTTCGCAGTTTCCAGAGAACGACCGCCGCGCGCCCCGACTTTCTCCCGCGTGCCCCCGCGACGGCCTTTCGGGTTTCGGAAGGACCCTTTTCCCATGTCGATGGCCATGCCGGCACAGCCGGCCCGCGGGCTCGATACGGTCGCCCTGGCGGTTCTGGTCGTGCTGTGCGCCAGCTGGGGCGTGCAGCAGGTGTCGGTGAAATTCGCCCTGGCCGAGGTGCCGCCCACCGCGCAGATGACGATCCGCTGCGCCGGTGCCGCCCTGTTCGTCCTGCTGGCGGCCTTCGCCCGGGGGGTCAACCTGTTCCAGCGCGATGGCTCGCTGCCGGTCGGGCTGCTCATCGGGCTGTTCTTCTCGACCGAATTCCTGTTCCTGTTCTATGGATTGCAGCACACCGACGCGAGCCGGTCGGTGCTGTTCATGTATACTTCGCCCTTCTTCGTGGCGATCGGCGCCATCTTCCTGCTGCCGGGCGAGCGCATGACGCGCCTGCAGTGGTCGGGCCTTCTCGTCTCCTTCCTCGGCGTGGCCGTGGCAGTGGGTGACGGGCTGACCCGGGGCGAGGATTCCAACACCCTCTTCGGCGATTTCCTGTCGCTGATGGCGGGCCTTGGCTGGGCGGCCACCACGCTGACCCTGAAGCGCTCCCGCCTCGCCACCGCGCCGTTCGAGAAGGTGCTGTTCTATCAGCTGGCGGTCGCGACCGTGGTCGGCGCCGTCATGATGCTCGTCACCGGCGAACGCATCACCGTCAGCCTGTCGGCGCCGACGCTCGGCGTGCTCGTCTACCAGACCCTGTGGGTGACCGGCGTCACCTATCTGGTGTGGTTCAAGCTGATGAGCATGTATCCGGCCGGCCCGCTCCAGTCGGCGACCACCATGACGCCGCTGTTCGGCATCGCCGCCGGCGTCGCGCTGCTCGGCGAGCCGATGTCGCCGGGCTTCGGGGTGGCGGTGGCGCTGATGCTGGTGGGCCTCGTCCTCGTCAGCCGCAAGACCCGGGTACGCACGGCCTGAGCCGCCCCCCGGACCTGCCCTTTCCCAGACGAAAAAAGAGCGCCGCGCCCGGTCTCCCGGACGCGGCCTTTTCATGTGCGGGTGAGCCCGCCCGCGGGATCATACCAAAGATCCTTGAAAAGGACTCTTTGGTATTCCGGTTCAGATTTCTCATGTCCTTGGGGCATATGAGAAATCTGATGTTCTTCAGGCGCGCGGTGCGGTCAGCACTTCGTGCGCCTGGTATCAGGCGACGATGAAATCGTCAGCCGTCAGCGCGAGACCGGTGGCCAGCGTCGCCAGCCGCACGGCGGCCGTCGCGCCGGTGCCGTCGGCGTCGAAATAGAGCACTCCGGTCGCCGAGTTGTAGATGATGCGGTCCGAGGAGTCGGCCGCGGCGGCGCCGATGTGGAAGGCGGTCTCCTCCAGCGCATGGGCGTCAAGGGGCGGGAAGTCGAAGCCTTCCAGCCGGAAGCTGTCGCCCTCGGTCGTGGAGAAGTCGGTGACGGTGTCGCTGGACGACGCATCGGCCGGGCCGGTGAACAGGAACACGTCGGCTCCGGATCCGCCGGTCAGGGTGTCATGGCCGGCATTGCCGATCAGGGTGTCGGTGCCCGCGCCGCCCGCGATGAGGTCGTGCCCGCTGCCGCCATAGATCCGGTCGTCACCGGCATCGGCCGACAGGGTGTCATTGCCCGACCCGCCATCCATGGTGTCGGCGCCGGCGCCGCCGGTCATGCTGTCGCGCCCGGCCTCGCCGAACACGAGGTCGTTGCCGGTATCGCCCGAGACCGTATCGTCGCCGGCCCCGCCATTCACCATGTCGTTTCCGGTGCCGCCGCCGACGACATCG
>JBBSSF010000459.1:0-3523 GCA_038242345.1 Hyphomicrobiales bacterium | reverse complement strand
GCGGCCGCTGACGACGAGGTGCAGGTGGACATCGGCGTTCCGCGCCGCCTCCTCGATGCGGGCGATGGCGTCGGTATCCACGTCCGGGGTGGACTGGAACAGGTGGATTTCCGCTCCGCCGGGCGCGCGGCCGGCCAGCGCGTTCATGCGGGCGAGGAAGGGCGTGATGCCGATGCCGCCGCCGACCCAGATCTGCGGCCGCTGGTCGTCGAAGGTGCAGCAGCCATAGGGGCCCTCGATGACGACCTTCTGGCCGACGCTCAGCTTCTCCCGCAGGCGGCCGGTGTGGTCGCCGAGTTCCTTGGCGACGAAGGTGATCTGCGGGTTGGCCGGATCCCAGGCCGAGGCGATGGTGTAGGGGTGCGGCCCTTCCGACGGGCTGGAGGTGGCAAAGGCGAACTGGCCGGGGGTGTGGCCGGCCCAGCCCTCGGGCACGTCGAGCACGATGCCGAGGGACTTGACGCCCGGGAACGGGGTGAGGCGGGCGATGGTGCCGGTGGCCTTGCGGTCGGCGCCGACGCGGCCGAGCAGCACCAGGATCCCGGAATAGGTGCCGCCGGCCAGCAGGATGGCCATGACGACGCCGAGCGGGGACGCCCAGTTGCCGAAGTCGAGCAGGATGGTGGCGTGGAAGGCCAGCACCAGATAGGCGATGGCGATCAGCTTGTGGGTCTTGCGGAAGAACCAGTAGGAAATCGCCGGGATGAGGGCGATGGCGATCAGCACCACGGCGGCATAGAAGGCCCATTCGCCGAGCCCTTCCGCCGTGCCGCGGAGCGACAGGAAGAAGGACTGGACGGGATCGGTGATCTCCGGCCGCGGTCCGCGCTCCGGGCGCGCCAGCAGGCCGAAGCCCACGGCCCATTTCACGCCCTTGGCCCAGAGGAAATGGATGATGGCCATGACGAGGCCGGTGATGCCCAGCCATTTGTGCAGCCGGTACATCTTGTCGAGGCCGCCGAGCCAGCGTTCCGGCCAGCGCGGCCGCAGCGCCAGGATCATGGCGACGCTCATCACCGACATGGCCAGCACGCCGCTATACTGCACGGCAAAGGTGCGGATGCCGAACACGCCCGAGGCCTGAAGGGCAGCCGGAAAGGCGGCGGCCGCCCACAGTCCGGACATCAGCACGAGAAGGCCGATCAGGGTCAGCTTTATGGGTCTCATCGATCGGGTCTTCCTTCTCGTCTGGGTGCCGGGGCCGGGACGGCCGGTGCCGGCGAAGTCATGGGGCAGAAAGGGTTGCCCTGTTGCATTGATCGGTCGCAACCCCGGGAATGGCAAAGATCACGACAGCGTGTCGGTCGCCGTTCCGTCGGCTTCAACGAACAGGGCGGCCAGCCCCCGACGCCGGGCGAGCTGCGGCCCCTTCACCGGGCCGGCGACCATCAGCGCGGTGGCCCAGGCATCGGCCTCCATGCAGGTGCCGGCCAGCACCGTGACCGAGACGAGGCCGTTCTCCAGCGGCCGGCCGGTGGCCGGGTCCATGGTGTGGGAGACCGTGCGGCCGCCGATGTCCGCCTGATGGCGATAGCTGCCGGAGGTGGCGACAGCCGCGCCGGAGATCGCGAGCACGCCCAGGATCGCCCGTTCGCCGGCCACCGGCTTCTCGTGGGCGACGGCCCAGGGCCGGCCGTCGGGCTTCTCGCCCGCGGCCCGCATCTCGCCGTCGATGCCGACGAGGAAGGAGGAGAGCCCCGCCTCCGTCATCACCCGGGCCAGCTCGTCGACGCCGAAGCCCTTGGCGATCCCCGAGAGATCGAGGGAGAGCGGCGCCAGCCGGCGGGCGCGGTGGCCGGCCAGGTCGAGCTCCAGCGTCCGCGGCGGATCGAACGGGATGCGGCCGAGAAGGTCGGCCAGCCGCGCGCCATCCGGCGTCCGCCGCCCGCCGCCGAAGCCGCAGGCGGTGACGAGATCGCCGACGCCGATGTTGAAGGCGCCCTCCGACTGCCGGCCGATGGCGAGACCGGCGGCAAGCACCGTCATCAGCCCGTTCGGGAGCGCCCGCCACTCCCCGACCGGGGTGGCGTTCAGACGCTGGAGGTCGGACTCCGCCCGCCAGGTCGACATTTCCGCGTCCACCCGGTCGACGGCGGCCTGAAGCCGGGCGGCAAGCGCTTCCGGATCCGGATCGCGGTCGGTCCAGGTGACGGCGGTCCAGCGCGACCCCATGGTCGGGCCGCTGAGGGCGAGGCGGCGGGGGCCGGCCGCGAGGCCGGGGGCGCGGGCGGTGGTGAGGATCACCGGGGCGGCGGAGAGGAGATCAGTAGACATCTTCGACATAGCGGCCGGCCGATTTCAGGGTCTGGAGGTCGAGCCCCAGGGAGCGGGCGACGGGGTCGAGGGCGCGGGTGACGCCATCGGCCATCTCGCGGCCGCCGCAGACGAGGATCTGGGCGCCCTGCTTCAGGAGTTCGCGCAGGCGCGGGGCGTCGGCGGCGAGCCGGTCCTGCACATAGGCGGCCCCGGCGGGATCCCGCGAGAAGGCGGTGGAGAGGGAGGTCAGGCGCTTCTCGGCCAGATGCTCGGCCAGCTCGTGCTCGTAGAGGAAGTCCGAGGCCGGGCTGCGGCCGCCCCAATAGAGGTGCACCGGCCGGCGGGCGGTGTTGGCCCGCACCAGCCCGGCAAGCGGGCCGATGCCGGCGCCGGCGCCGATCAGGATCAGCGGTGCGCCATTGGTCACCGGACGGAACACCGGGTTGGCCCGCACGAAGGCGGCGATGCGGTCGCCGGGTTCCAGGACGTGCAGGAAGGTCGAGCACAGGCCATCGGGGCGCCGGCGCACGCAGATTTCCACCAGATCCTCGCAGGAGGCCGAGGCCAGCGAATAGAAGCGCGGCATGTCGGCCGCCGGCGGCAGGATGCCGAGAAGGTCGCCGGGCAGGAACTCCGGCAGGCGGCGGCGGGCGTCCGCCGGCAGGCGGAAGCGCAGGATCGCCACCGGCGCGCCGACGGCGGCGCCATAATCCTCCCGCTCGACGAGTTCCAGGGCGAAGGTCTGCGGCCGCTCGGCGACATGTTCGAGGGTCAGCTCATGGCCGAGAACGCTGCCGAGATCACGGCCCCACTGGGCGAATTCCTGGGCCGAGCGCCGGTCGATGCGCTTCATCGGCATGAGCCGGGGGAAGCCGCGCTGGTCGAAGGCGGTGGCAACCGCTTCGGCATAGGCGCAGAAGCGCGGGAAGGAGCGGTCGCCGAAGCCGAGCACGGCCACCGGCACCCGCCGGCCGAGCCGGTCGATGCGGGCAAGGAAGGCGCTGGCCGAGCCGGGGGCGGCGCCATCGCCATGGGTGGCGGCCAGCACCAGCAGCCGCTCGGCCTTCGGCGCCAGCGCGGCAACATCATTCAGGGCGCGCACATGGACGCGGTGGCCGGCCCGGGTGAGCGCGGCGTGGAGCGTGCCGGCAAAGCCCCAGGTGGAGTTGCCGTCGCTGCCGACGAGGATCACCGTGTCGGCCTGGGTCCAGCCGGCATTGCCGGCGATGCGCGGCCGGGCGGCACGGCGGCGGGCCCACATCAGCGT
>JBBSSF010000458.1:0-3530 GCA_038242345.1 Hyphomicrobiales bacterium | reverse complement strand
GGACTCTTTGGTATTCCGGTTCAGATTTCTCATGCCATTGAGGCATATGAGAAATCTGATGTTCTTCAGGCGCGCGGTGCGGTCAGCACTTCGTGCGCCTGGTATCAGGCGGCCACCGGCGGGCGCACGCCGAGCAGATGGCAGATCGCATAGACCAGATCGGCCCGGTTCATCGTGTAGAAATGGAACTCGTCCACGCCCCGGTCGACCAGATCGAGGGCCTGTTCGGCCGCGACGGCCGCGGCGATGAGCTGGCGGGTGGCCGGATCATCGTCCAGCCCCTCGAAGCGGCGGGCGAGCCAGGCGGGGATGGTGGCGCCGGTCTTTTCCGCGAACTTGGCGGTCTGGGCGAAATTCGTCACCGGCACGATGCCGGGCACGATCGGGATGGCGATCCCGGCCGCGGCGACGCGCTCCAGCAGGCGCTCATAATGGTCGTTGTCGAAGAAGAACTGGGTGATGGCCCGGGTCGCGCCTGCATCCACCTTGCGCTTCAGGGTGTCGATTTCCACCGTCCAGTCCGGGCTTTCCGGGTGGCGCTCGGGATAGGCGGAGACCGACACCTCGATCTGCGGATGGCGCCGCTTGATGCCGGCCACCAGATCGGCGGCATAGGCATAGCCATCGGGATGGGGCTCATAGGCCGTGCCGATGCCGGAGAGGGGGTCGCCGCGCAGCGCCACGATGTGGCCGACGCCGATGGCGGCATAATCGTCCACCACCGCATCCACTTCCGCCCGCGTCGCGCCGACGCAGGTGAGGTGGGCGGCCGGCTTCAGCGCGGTCTCGGCGAGGATGCGGGCGACGGTCGCATGGGTGCGCTCCCGGGTCGAGCCGCCGGCCCCATAGGTGACCGAGACGAAGCGCGGCGCCAGCGGCGCCAGCCGCTCGATGGCCGTCCAGAGATTGGTCTCCATCGTCGCCGTCTTCGGCGGGAAGAACTCGAAGGAGACGCCGAGGGGCGCGGGATCGGCGGCGCGGCTGAGGCGCGGGTGGCTGTCGGTCATCAGGCGGTCTCCGTCCGGTCGGACGCCGGTCCGGCCATCAGCACCCGCGGGTCGCGGGCCAGCCAGAGCGTCACGGTCAGTTTCTGCTGTTCCCCGGGGTCCGGGGGGAAGTCCTCGATCCGCTCCAGTGCGAGCCCGGCGGCAGCGGTCCAGCCGGCAATCTGGCTGCGCGAGAAGCCGAGCCGGCGGTGCTGGTGGGCATCGCGCAGGAATTCGAGATCATGGGGGGCGAAATCGACGATCATCAGCCGTCCGCCGGGCGAAAGCAGCCGGGCGGCTTCCGCCACGGCCCGGCCGGGATCGTCGAGAAAGTGCAGCACCTGGTGCAGCACCACCACATCGGCCGCCCCGGAGGGCATGCCGAGGGCATAGATGTCGCCCTGGCGCACCTGGGCGTGGGCGAGGCCGGCGCGGGCGAGATTGGTGCGCGCCACCGACAGCATCGGCGCCGAGGCATCAATGCCGACGCCGCGCTGATAGAGATCGGCGAACAGCTCCAGGATGCGGCCGGTGCCGGTGCCGAGATCGACCAGGGTGCGGAAGGGCGTCTCGCCCAGCGCCGCGCGCATGGCCTTTTCCACCCGCTCGTCGGCTGCGTGGAGGGCGCGAATGCTGTCCCAGCTTTCGGCATTGGCGGCGAAATAGCGCTGGGCCGCCTCCTGATGCACCCGGCGGGCATTGTCCAGCCGGGCGCGGTCGGCCGAAAGCACCGGGTCGGCCGGATCCAGCCGGGCGACCAGCAGACGCGCCAGGGTGTCGGCCTCGTTGCCGCGATCGGCCAGGCGATAATAGGCGAAGGCGCCCTCGGGAAAGCGGTCGATGAGGCCGGCTTCGGTGAGGAGCTTCAGATGGCGGGAAATGCGCGGCTGGCTCTGGCCGAGGATGGTGGTGAGATCCTTCACGGTCAGATCGCCGACGCTGAGGAGGGCGAGCAGGCGCAGCCGGGTGGGTTCCCCCGCCGCCTTCAGCTCCGCCACCAGCGTGTCGACGCGTCCGTCCATCCCGCCTGCCTCCTGTCGGTTCGAGTGAGCCCCAAGGGGACCGGGCCCGCGCGCCATCCGCGAATGCCAGAGACATATAAAGATATGTTTATGCCTAAGGCAAGCGGCCGGCGATCATTCCGCACGCGAACGATTTTCGTGGGCGGTGGGCGAATGCGCACGATTTTCGCGGGCGCCGACCGAAATTCGCGGGGGGAGGGCCGAAACGGACAAAATCCGTGGCGCGCACACGGAATTGACGGCAGGGTGCCTGAACGCAACGATTTTCGGGCAGGGGACAGCCGATGAAAAGGCCGGCGAGGCTGGAGCGGGAGGAGCATCAGCCGATCGGGCAGGAATGGCTGCGCCGGACCCTGCATCTGCGGGTTCCCCAGCCGGCCATCGCCTCCTTCCTCGCCGGCCAGCGCCGGACCGAGACGGACGGGGATCGGGAGCGCCATTATTATCCCCGCGCCTATGCGCCGGACGGGACGATCCTCGGCCACCTCGTCTTCATGCTGAAATATGAGGCCTATGATCCCGGCGTCCTTGTCGCAACGCTGAAGACCATCGACCCGAAGATCATCGAAGACTATGTGCGCGCTACGCCGACCGGACAGTATGCGCGGCGGCTGTGGTTCTTCTATGAGGCATTTCTCGGAAAGGCGCTGGATCTACCGGATGCAACGGCGGGGAATTATGTGCCGGCACTGGATCCGGAGCGGTTTGTGGTTTCTTCCGGGTTTAAATTTTCAAGATATAAAATTACTGGAAATATATTTTGCAAAAATCTGCTAGAATATTGGCTTGAATTTGACAATTATTATTTAATATCTCCATTCGTCCGCCTGACCGATCGCATCCGAAGTGGGCTTTCTGCCGGCCTGCAAGAGGAAGCCCGCGCGCTGATTGCGGGATGTGATCCAGATGTTCTCGCCCGGGCCGTCAACTATCTCTACACCAAGGAAACCCGTTCCACTTTCGACATCGAGCGCGAAACGCCTGCTCCGGATCGGGCCAGTCGCTTCGTTGCGGCGCTGCGGACCATTCCGGAGGAGCTCTGGGAGAAAGATGATCTGATTCAGCTTCAAAATCAGATCGTCGAATCCCGCTATGCGGCGACCGACTGGCGCGATTTCCAGAACTTCGTCGGTTCCAATCCGATGGGCATTCGCGAAGAGGTTGAATTCATCTGCCCGCGTCCCGGGGATCTCAAATTCCTGATGGAGGGGTGGCAGGATCTAGCGATCGAGCTGGCGCTGGACGAGACAGTCCATCCCGTCATCGCCGCTGCCGTAGTAGCTTTCTCGTTCGTCTTCATTCATCCGTTTGAGGACGGCAACGGCCGCATTCACCGCTTCCTCATACCAGGCGCACGAAGTGCTGACCGCACCCTAGCGCCTGAAGATCAGCAGATTTTCCATATGCCCCAACGGCATGGAAAATCTGCACCGGAATACCAAAGAGTCCTTTTCAAGGATCTTTGGTATCATCCATCAGATGCTGGTCCGCAAGGGTTTCACCCCGCCCGGCATCATCTTTC
>JBBSSF010000457.1:0-3531 GCA_038242345.1 Hyphomicrobiales bacterium | reverse complement strand
CCGACCAGCATGTTCGGCAGGGTGCCGCCCTCGGCCAGCGTCTTGGCGAAGTTCTTGTAGATGGTTTCCCACTTGTATTCGGCGCCGGTGATGAAACCCTTGGGGGCGAGCGCCGCCTGGGAGGCGTTGTGACCGGCGCTCTTCACGCCGCGGGCCTCCGCCGTCTGGATGACGACCTTCGGCGAGTCCACATGGCAGGTGATGACGTCGGCGCCGGCATCCACCAGGGCGTTGGTGGCTTCCGCCTCGCGCACCGGCAGCGACCAGTCACCGGTGAAGATCACCTGCACGGTGGCATTCGGGTTCACGCTGCGGGCACCCAGCGCGAAGGAATTGATGTTGGCCAGCACCGAGGAGATCGGCTTGGCGGCAACGAAGCCGAGCTTGTTGCTCTTGGTGGACAGGCCGGCGGCCACGCCGTTCACATAATGGGCCTGATCGAGGAAGCCGAAATAGGAGCCGGCATTCTTCGGATCGCCTTCCTTCCACAGCGGGGCGGCGTGGCGGAACTGCGCATCGGGATATTTCTTCGCCGCATCCAGCATGTAGGGCGAATAATAGCCGAAGGAGGTGGCGAAGATCAGTCCCGCGCCATCCAGCTCGACCATCGATTCCATGGTCTTGCCGACGGCGATGGTCTCGGGGACGTTCTCTTCCTCGATGACGGTGACGCCCGGCACTTCCTTCAGCGCCTGTGCGGCGACGGCATGGGCCTGGTTCCAGCCGAAATCATCGCGCGGGCCGACATAGATGATGCCGACGGTCAGATTCTCGGCAGCGGCGGCACGGCGCAGGCTGCCCGGCAGGGCAACCAGCGCGCCGAGCGCGGCAGCGCCCTTCAGAAGTCCGCGACGCGTGGGCGAAAGGGTGGACATGGAGTCGTTTCCTGACCTTTTGGAGCGCCGGTTCTCCCCCAGGGGAAGGGGCCGGCCGACAACCGCTGCATCCGGGGGGCACCGCCCGTTTCCGGGTGGCCCTGACCGGGACCTGACCGCGACCGGGAACGGGTCGATCACGTCCCCGGTCCGGCACCGGCGCGTCCCTGCCGGTCTGTCCGGGGAGCCGCGTTCGGCGTGTCCCGGATTTTCTCTCGCAACCGCCGGGCCAGACGCCGGGGGCGCGACCGGACGTCCCGGTCCGGCCCCGCACGAGCTGGTTTCACCCCGCCAGACCCGCTTCCCCCCGGGGAAGGTCTGTCGCGCGAGGTCCGTGCCGCCGGATAGCCGTCGGATGATTGTATGCACGTGGCCAAAGTATGCATAAATAATGCACACATCCTGCCTGATGTGCATACATCATGCGGGCGCGCTTGCCGCGTCGAGGGCGGCCACCACGGTGGCGCTGTCGGTGACCCAGCCGAAGATTCCGCCCTGGGCGGTAATCATGCGCAGGGCGACGGCATGGAACTCCGGGAAATAGGAGCCGCAGCAGTCCGAGAGGGCGACGCAGCGCAGGCCGCGGTCGTTGGCTTCCCGGATGGTGGTGTGCACGCACACCTCGGTGGTGACGCCGGCCACCAGCAGGGTGTCGATCTGGCGGTTGGCGAGGATCAGCGCGAGGTCGGTCTGATAGAAGGCGCCCTTGCCGGGCTTGTCGACCACCGGTTCGCCGGCCGCCGGATAGAGCTCCGGCACGATGTCATGGCCGGGTTCGCCGCGGATCAGGATGCGGCCCATGGGGCCGGGATCGCCGATATGGGCGCGCGGGGCGCCGCGGGCGATCTTGACCGGCGGGGCATCGGTCAGGTCGGGCCGGTGGCCTTCCCGGGTATGGATGACGGAGAGGCCGGCGGCGCGGGCGGCCTCCAGCACCCGGCGGGTGGGGGCGACGGTGGCGGCCAGCAGCGAGACGTCATTGCCGAGGGTCTCGCCGAAGCCGCCCGGCTCCAGGAAGTCGCGCTGCATGTCGATGATGAGAAGGGCGGTGCGGGCCGGGTCGATGGAGATCGGAAAGGGCTCGGCGGCAAGCGGGATCGGGCTTGAGGGCATGGGGTGCCTCGTTCTCGGGCTGGAGCGGCGGGGACGTGCGTCCGGCCCGGCTTTGCACGGCCCGTACCAGCTTGCGCGGGGGGCAGGGCTGAGGCAACCTGACCAAGTGGTTCAGCGGATGGGCACGCCCGCAGGGCGCGCACCATATTCCCGGTGCACGTCCGGCAGGCAGGCCGTCGGGGACTCGGCCATCTGCCAGGAGGGAGATCTGCCAAGGGGAAGGTTCTTCCGCCATCGGCATCAGGGGGTGTCATGTCGACGACTGATAGGGGGCCGGGACCGGATGGGTCCGGCCAGACCGGGGTCCGGGAAAATGAGCGGGCGCCGCTGGCGTTCGGCGTGCTGCCCTATCTGGAGCGGCAGATCATCACCCGTCGTCTGGCGCCCGGCAGAAAGCTCGTCGAGCTGGAACTCTGCGCGCAATGCAACATCAGCCGCTCGCCGATGCGCGAGGCGCTGCGCATGCTGGAAGCCAGCGGGCTGGCCGTGCGCCGGCCGCGCTTCGGCGTGCGGGTGGCGCCGATGAGCATCGGCGAGCTGGATCACATCTTCGCCTGCCGGATGCCGCTGGAGGCGATGTCGGCCCGGGATCTGGCGGAAAACCCGCCGACCGACGGCTCTGTCGAGGCGCTGCACGGCGTGCTCGACCAGATGGAGGCGGCCAGCGGCACCGGGGATCCGGAAGAGACCTTCTTTGCCAATGCCGAATATTCGGCGGCGTTCAACCGTCTGGTGCCGAACCGGGTGCTGGCGCGCCTCATCGACCAGCTCAGCAAGCCTGCCCTGCGCTATCGCCATCTGACCTATGTCGAGCGGCCGCAGATGATCCCGCTGGCACTGGAAAAGAACCGCCGCGTGGTGGATGCGGTGCTCGCCCGCCGCGCCGACGAGGCGGACCAGCTGACCCGCGACCTCATCCAGGCCTCCTGGGACCTCATCCGCTCCTCCGGCGTGCTGCCCGCCATCGGGGAGTGACGGCGACGGGAGTGACGGCGACGGTCCTTGAACAGGATCCTCTGTCCGTCCGGGGCTGAGTTTCCATGTCCCTGGGGCATATGGAAAATCTGCTGATCTTCAGGCGCGCGGTGCGGTCAGCACGTCGTGCGCCTGGCATGACCTTCAGGCACACAGCGCCGCCGGCGCTTCCTGCGTCTGGCAGAAGGTCCGCACCTCCCGGCGCGGCCGGTTCAGGACGGAGCGCTGGCGTCCCGGGCGGCTTCCTTCCAGGAGCGGTTGCGGTTGGAGAAGGCGCGCACGAGCTGGTCGCCGGCGACGGCCGGCTGGAAGCGGGTTTCGCCCGCCCGGCTGCCCGGCATGTCCGCCGGGTTGATGAGGGTGCGGTAGTCCGGATGCAGGAAGAGCGGGATCGACAGCCGCTCGTGGCCCGAGCGGTTGATGACCCGGTGCAGGGCGGCCTTGTAGCGCCCGTCGGTCCAGCGGGTCATGAGCTTGCCGATGTTGACGATGATCGCCCGCGGATTGGGTTCGATCGGGATCCAGCGCCGGTTCGGCCCCATCACTTCCAGCCCGCCGCTCGTATCCT
>JBBSSF010000456.1:0-3531 GCA_038242345.1 Hyphomicrobiales bacterium | reverse complement strand
TCCGCGTCGTGCCCCCCGGCACCGGCATCTGCCATCAGGTGAACGTCGAATATCTCGCTCAGGTCGTCTGGACCTCGACCGATGATGGCGACGAGCCGGTGGCCTATCCCGACACCCTCGTCGGCACCGACTCGCACACCACCATGGTGAACGGTCTGGGCGTGCTCGGCTGGGGCGTGGGCGGCATCGAGGCCGAGGCGGCCATGCTCGGCCAGCCGATCTCCATGCTCATCCCGGAAGTCATCGGCTTCAAGCTGACCGGCAAGCTCCAGGAAGGCATCACCGCCACCGATCTGGTGCTGACCGTCACGCAGATGCTGCGCAAGAAGGGCGTGGTCGGCAAGTTCGTCGAATTCTACGGCCCGGGCCTCGATGCGCTGTCGCTGGCCGACCGTGCGACGATCGCCAACATGGCGCCGGAATATGGCGCGACCTGCGGCTTCTTCCCCGTCGACGGCGAGACCCTCGCCTATCTCGACGAGACTGCCCGCAAGGACGACCGCATCGCTCTGGTGGATGCCTACTCCAAGGCCCAGGGCATGTTCCGCACCGCCGAGACCGCCGATCCGGTGTTCACCGACACCCTGGAACTCGACATCTCGACCGTTGCCCCGTCGCTGGCCGGCCCGAAGCGTCCGCAGGACCGCGTGCTGCTTTCCGACGCCAAGTCGGGCTTCCTGTCCTCGCTGGAAGGCGAGTTCAAGAAGCCGGGCGAGGCCGGCAAGACCGCCGTCGTTCCGGGCAAGGACTACTCGATCGGCCATGGCGCGGTGACGATCGCCGCCATCACGTCGTGCACCAACACCTCGAACCCGAGCGTGCTGATCGCGGCCGGCCTCGTCGCCCGCAATGCGCTGAAGCTCGGCCTGAAGACCAAGCCGTGGGTGAAGACCTCGCTCGCCCCCGGGTCCCAGGTCGTGGCCGAATATCTGGCCAAGTCCGGTCTCCAGCCGGATCTGGACGCCCTCGGCTTCAACCTGGTCGGCTTCGGCTGCACCACCTGCATCGGCAACTCCGGCCCGCTGCCGGCGGAAGTCTCCAAGGCGATCAACGAGAATGATCTCGTCGCCGCCGCGGTGCTCTCCGGCAACCGCACCTTCGAAGGCCGCGTGAACCCCGACGTGAAGGCGAACTATCTCGCCTCCCCGCCGCTGGTGGTGGCCTATGCGCTGGCCGGTTCCCTCCAGGTCGACCTGACCTCGGAGCCGATCGGCACGGGTTCGGACGGCAAGCCGGTGTTCCTGAAGGACATCTGGCCGTCGAACGCCGAAGTGGCGAAGTTCATCCGCGAGAACGTCACCAAGGCGATGTTCCAGGAGAAGTATGCCGACGTGTTCAAGGGCGACGTCAACTGGCAGGCGATTTCCGCGCCGGCCGGCGAGACCTACGCCTGGCAGGACGCCTCGACCTACGTCCAGAACCCGCCCTACTTCGTCGGCATGGGCCACACCCCGAAGCCGATCACCGACATCGTCGGCGCCCGGGTGCTGGGTCTGTTCCTCGACTCCATCACCACCGACCACATCTCGCCGGCCGGGTCCATCAAGGCGGCGTCTCCCGCCGGTCAGTACCTGCTGGAGCACAATGTCCAGCCGGCCGACTTCAACCAGTACGGCACCCGCCGCGGCAATCATGAAGTCATGATGCGCGGCACCTTCGCCAACATCCGCATCAAGAACCAGATGCTGGGTGGCAAGGAAGGCGGCTTCACCATCCATTATCCGGATGGCACCGAGATGCCGATCTACGACGCCGCCATGAAGTATCGCGCCGAAGGCGTGCCGCTCGTGGTGTTCGCCGGTAAGGAGTATGGCACCGGGTCGTCCCGTGACTGGGCGGCCAAGGGCACCAACCTCCTCGGCGTGCGCGCCGTGATCTCCCAGTCCTTCGAGCGCATCCATCGCTCGAACCTGGTGGGCATGGGCATCGTGCCGCTGACCTTCAAGGACGGCGACTCGTGGCAGTCCCTGGGCCTCAAGGGCGACGAGATCGTCACCCTGCGCGGTCTGGAAGGCGACGGCCTGAAGCCGCGCGTGACGCTCACGGCGGAGATCAAGTTCGCCGACGGCACCGTGAAGAATGTCCCGCTGCTCTGCCGGATCGATACCCTGGACGAGCTGGACTACTTCAAGAACGGCGGCATCCTGCAGTATGTGCTGCGCAACCTCGCCGCCTGAGGCGAGGCGGGCCGGATGATCCCGGCTCCGTGACGAGACCGGACGGGGCTCCCGAAAGGGGGCCCCTTCTTTTTTGCCGGTCCGCGCGCATTTGTCCGCCGCCACGCGCGCAGGTGTGGTGTCTTCTGTCTGCGTCTTCTGATTGCCTTGACCCGAGGCGGACGGGCTGGCATGGCTCCTGTCCGCACGGAGTGCGGAGCCTGTGCCCCCATGGGCAACATGCGGGTCGGGGCTTTCCTGGCCCGTCCCGGCCGCCGTCCGTCTGGAGTGTCCCCATGCCGACCATCGAGATCCTGACCCGCAAGGGCGTGCCCGGCGCCTATGGCGATCTGCTGTCCCATACCCCGGATGATGCGCGCATCGTGTCGATGACGACCTCGAAGGTCGTGATGACGGCGGAGTTCGGCAGCCACGACATGACCGTCACCTTTCGGGGCGAGGGCTTCGGCGTCGACGGCTATGGCGTTCCGAACCGCGGCACGATCACCGGCTACCGTGTGGATGTCGATGGCGCCGGCGTCTCTGACACCTCGGGTTTCCGGCTCCCGGTTGCCGGCGCCGTGGCCGATATCCGCAGCGGCCATATCCCGCTTCTCGCCCTGCCGTGGCTGATCGAGGGCAATGTCGGGCCGGATCAGGTGACCGGCCTCGATGGCAACGAGACCATGCATGGCGCGGCCGGCAACGACACCCTGTCGGGGGCCGGCGGCAAGGACTGGCTTTATGGCGATGGCGGCGCGGATCTGCTCGGCGGCGATGCCGGGGCCGATCATCTGTTCGGCGGGGCCGGACGGGACCAGCTCTCCGGCGGCGCGGGCAAGGACACGCTCTCCGGCGGGGATGGCGACGACCGGCTCGTCGACACCGTCGGCAACAACCGGCTGGCGGGGGATGCGGGCGATGACAGCCTGACGTCCGGCAGTGGCCGCGACACCCTTTCCGGCGGCATTGGGGCCGACTGGCTCTCGGCCGGCAGCAATGCCGACCGGCTGACCGGTAATGGAGGCAATGACGTGCTTCTCGGCGGCCTCGGCGATGACACGCTGGCCGGCGGCAGCGGTGGCGACCGGCTGACCGGCGGCGGCGGCCGGGACTATCTGACCGGTGGCGTCGGGCGCGACCGCTTCATCTTCACCGCCGATTCCGGCAGCGCCCGCGACCGCATCACCGATTTTTCCCGGGCCGATGGCGACCGGATCGACCTCTCCGGCCTCGACGATGGCCGGCTGACCTTTCGCGGCAGCGGGGTCTTCACCGATGCGGATCAGGTGCGGGTGACCGGCGCCGGCCACAGCTGGACGGTCTCCGTCAATCTGGACCATGATCGGGCTGCTGAAATCGTGTTCACCGTGCT
>JBBSSF010000455.1:0-3540 GCA_038242345.1 Hyphomicrobiales bacterium | reverse complement strand
GTGCCGGCACCGGCCGGCACCTTCGATGTGGTGCTCGGCCCCGGCTGGCCGGGCATCCTGCTGCACGAGGCCGTCGGCCACGGGCTGGAGGGCGACTTCAACCGCAAGAAGACCTCGGCCTTTGCCGGCCTCGTCGGCCAGCGCGTCGCCGCCCCCGGCGTCACCGTCTATGATGACGGCACCCTTGCCGGCCGGCGCGGATCGCTGACCATCGACGACGAGGGCACGCCCACCCAGGCGACGCCGCTGATCGAGGACGGCATTCTCGTCGGCTTCATGCAGGACCGGCAGAATGCCCGCCTGATGGGCGTGGCCGCCACCGGCAACGGGCGGCGGGAATCCTATGCCCATCCCCCCATGCCGCGCATGACCAATACCTACATGCTCGCCGGCCAGACCCCGCCCGAGGAGATCCTCGCCAGCGTGAAGGATGGCATCTATGCCGTCTCCTTCGGCGGCGGACAGGTGGACATCACCTCCGGCAAGTTCGTGTTCGGCTGCACCGAGGCCTATCGCATCCGCGATGGCAAGGTCGGCGAGGCCCTCAAGGGCGCCATGCTCATCGGCAACGGTCCGGATGCCCTCACCCGGGTGAAGATGATCGGCAACGATCTCCAGCTCGATCCGGGCATCGGCACCTGCGGCAAGGCCGGCCAGGGCGTGCCGGTGGGCGTCGGCCAGCCGACGCTCAGGATCGACGCCCTGACCATCGGCGGCACCCAGACGGCCTGAGGCCCGGCCTCCCGGAAGCCTTTTCCGCTCCCTCCGGATCAGCGGAAAAGGCGTCCTCTTGCCGAACGAACGCATGTTGGGGCGGGGAACCCGAGCCCGGCCGGGCGTTCCGCTTGCGACCTGCGGACGCGACACTGATCCGCGCTTGCGTTCGCGGGCCGGAGAGCGGACCCTTCGGAGAAGACGAAGCGTTCCGTCTCCGGAGACCCGCCCCGTGACAGATCCGACTGCCCCGTCCTACCGGCTCGTCATCTTCGACATCGACGACGTCCTCTACGACTACAGCCGGGACCGGCGTGTGGCCGCCCTACGGCGCACCACCGGGCTGACGGACGAGGCGATCCGCGAGGCGCTCTGGGCCGGGGATTTCGAGGACCGGGCCGAAGCCGGCGACCCCGGCGATGGCGAGGCCTATCTGGCCCGTTTCGTCGCCCGTCTCGGCGTCCCGCTCTCGCGTGAGGCGTGGACGGCGGCCCGGGTGGCGGCGATGACGCCCTGGCCGGATGCCATCGCGCTGGCGGCAGCCGTCAGCCGCCGGGCGACGATCGCGACGCTCACCAACAATCCATGGCTGCATCTGGAGGAGATGCCGCGCATCACGCCGGAGATCTATCCGGTGTTCGAGCCGAATGTGCATGCGAGCTGCGAGTTCGGCGCGCGCAAGCCGGATGCCGCGGTCTATCTGCGGCTGTGCGCCAAGTGCGGCGTGGCGCCGGAGGCATCCGTCTTCATCGACGACAAGGAAGCCAATGTCGCCGGCGCCCGCGCCGCCGGCCTCGGCGGCATCCGCTTCATCGACGTGCCGACCCTGAAGGACGAACTCGCCCAGCTCGGACTTCTGCCGCCGGGGTTCTGAAAAGGACGGCCGCCCTTCCTTGTCGCCGGGCCGGGCGGTGCTATATCTCTTGTCCCGAAAGGCGACCGGATCCCGTCCGGCTGCTCATCCATCTTCCGAAGGACCGGCAGCCGCTGCGGCGGCGTGCCCGTGACAGACCCATGAACCGATTCGATTTCCCCCGCTCCGGCGGCGAGGCCACCGTGCGCTTCCTCGACGGCGACTATCAGATCCTCTCCCCCGGCAACTTCGTGCGCTGCGCCGTCACCGGCAGGCACATCCCCGTCGACGAGCTGCGCTACTGGAATGTCGATCTCCAGGAAGCCTATGCCGATGTCCACGTCGCCAATGCCCGCTTCCGCGAGCTCGGCGGCTATGGTCCGAAGGCGTCCTGAGCAGGCGACCAGAGGCACGACCCGCTGGCCGCGCCCCAAGAGGTCCGCGCCGGACTGTCAGGGGATCCCTCTCATACCAAAGATCCTCGAAGAGGACTCTTTGGTATTCCCATGCAGATTTCTCATGTCCTTGGGGCATATGAGAAATCTGCTGTCCTTCAGGCGCCAAGGTGCGGTCAGCACTTCGTGCGGCTGGTATCAGGGGCCCTTGATCTCAGGCCCGGTCGAGCAGCCGGCGCAGCCGGTCCCGCAGGGTGTCCGGCGCGGCAAGCCGCAGCCGCACCGGCAGCGTCCGCGCCCGGGCGACCAGCGCCTGCCGCGCAGGGCCGTCCGTGCCGGTCAGGCGCGCCTGATCCTTTTCCGTCGTCACCGGCAGGGCGCCCAGCCTCTCCGCCTCGGCCAGAAGGGCGGCCGCCTCCGCTTCGCTGAACGGGTGATGATCGGCAAAGGCGCGCAGACCCGCGATCTCCGCCCCGGCCTCCTCCAGGGAGCGGCGGAACTTGGCGGGATCGCCGATGCCGCAGAAGGCCAGCACCCGCACCCCGGACAGGTCCGCCGCCGGCTCCAGCCGTCCGCGCCACACCGGCAGCCCCGGCGCCGCGGCGATCACCGCCTCCGCTCCCGTTCCCGCCCCGATCACCACCAGCCCGCCGGCGCGTGCCAGCTGGGGGGAAAGCGCCAGCCGCAGCGGCCCGGCCGGCAGCACCCGGCCATTGCCGATACCCCGCCGGGCATCCAGCACCAGAAGGCTCAGATCCTTGGCCAGAAAGGGGTTCTGGAAGCCATCATCCATCAGGATGATGTCCGCCCCGAGCTCCGCCGCCAGCCGCGCGCCCGCCGGCCGGTCGCGGGAAATGACAACGGGCACGGTGGCCGCCAGCAGCAGCGGCTCGTCGCCCACATCCGCTGCCCTGTGGCGGGCCGGATCGACCGCCACCGGCCCGGGCAGCCGGCCGCCATGGCCACGGCTCAGCACCACCGGCCGCGCCCCGAGATCGCGCACGAGGGCGACCAGAGCCTGCACTGTCGGCGTCTTGCCGGCGCCGCCCACCGTCGGGTTGCCGACGCAGAGAACCGGCACCGGCGCACGATAGACGGGCGCGCGGGCAAAGCGCCGGCGGGCGATCAGATCCACCACGGCCGCGACCGGCGCCAGCAGCGCACTCGCACAGCCGGGCGGCGAGAACCAGAACGCGGGCGCCTGCATCAGACCGGTGCTCCGGCATCGGGATCGGCAAGCCAGGGCAGATGCGCCCGCAGGGTGGCGAGCACCCGGCCGACGGCGCCGGCGCCCTCCTCCGCCACCGCCTCGGCCGCGCCGGCAACCCGGCGGGCGTGCACGGGATCGCCGAACAGCGCCACGACCGCTCGCGCCACCCCGTCGCCATCGGCCACGCGGATGAGCCCGCCGCGCTCGGACAGCCGGGCGACGATCTCGGCGAAATTCTCCATGTGCGGACCGGTGATGATCGGCAGGCCGAGACGGGCCGGCTCCAGCGGGTTCTGCCCGCCATGGGGCACAAGCGAGCCGCCGACGAAGGCGACATCGGCCAGCCGGTAGAACAGCCCCATCTCGCC
>JBBSSF010000454.1:0-3552 GCA_038242345.1 Hyphomicrobiales bacterium | reverse complement strand
CTCGCCGGCGCCGACCGCGAGGGGCCGGGCATCCGGCGCATCGACCACCGTCAGCGGCGGGGTGATGGTGGCGAGCCCTTCCTGCACCGTGCCGATATTCTCGAACACGCCATTTACCGACCACATGATCCAGCCGGACATGGTGGAGAGCCGCGAGGCGAGGCCGATGCCGACGGCGATCGCCCCGACGGAGACGATGCCGTGCACCCAGAGGGCGATGGCGGTTGCCGCCATGCCGGTCATCAGCAGGGCCGAGAGGCTGGTCACGGTGAAGGTCATGGCCGTGATGGTGCGCATCTGGGTGCGCACCATGTCCATGTGCTCGGCCAGCGCCGATTTCACATAGGCATCCTCCCGCTCGGCATGGGCGAACAGCTTCACGGTCTGGATGTTGGTGTAGCCGTCCACCACCCGGCCGCTGAGGAGGGCGTTGGCCTTGGCGATGCCGTTGGAGTTGCGCCGCAGCTTCGGCAGGAACACCACGAGGGTGCCGAGATAGGCGAGGAACCAGATGACGAGGGGCAGCGCGAGCAGGGGATCCAGATCGCCCAGCACCAGCACCGCGCCGCCGGCATAGAGCAGGGCGTACCAGAGGCTGTCGATGGCATCCACCAGCGAGCCGCGCAGCGAGGGGGCCGTCGTCATCACCCGGCTGGCGATGCGGCCGGCAAAGTCGTTCTGGAAGAAGGACAGGCTCTGCCGCACCACCCGGCGATGGGACTGCCAGCGCACCAGGGCAGTGAAGCTCGGCATCACCGTCTGGCGCGAGACCAGGTCGTCGATGATCTGGGTGAGAGGCCGGCCGAACAGCACCACGGCGCCCATGAGGAGGAGGGTGGGGCCATGATCGGGCCACAGCCGGTCCGGCGTGGTGTGGGCGAGGATGTCCACGATCCGGCCAAAGAAGGCGTAGACCATGACCTCGATTGCCGCGACCGCGAAGCCGGTGACCAGCATGACGAGGATCCACGGCCAGATCTGCCGGGTGAAATGCCAGTAGAAGGCGCCGAGGCCGGGCGGCGGCGGCGCGGCCGGTTCCGGACGGAACGGATCAATGCGGCGCTCGAACCAGGAGAACATGGGGCAGGGAGCCTTTTCGGGGCGGCGGGCCGGCCGGAGATCATCAGGGGGACCGCTGGCGGGAGGACGGCCCGCAGACGGTCCGGACTTGCGCGGGGGCGCCGGATGGAGGACACGAGGGGGCGCGCGCCCGTCCCAGCATGCCACAGATGAGAAGGATTCGCCGATGACGCTCCCGCCGGATGCCCATCGTCGCCAGGCTGCCGCCACCGACTGGTTCGAGAGCCTCAGGACCCGCATTCTGTCGGCCTTCGAGGCGATCGAGGACGCGGCCGAAGGGGCGCCGGGCACGGCGGGCAAGGCCCCCGGCCGCTTCGTGCGCACGCCCTGGCAGCGGACCGACCACAGCGGCGCGCCGGGCGGCGGCGGCGTCATGGCGCTGATGTCCGGCCGGGTGTTCGAGAAGGTCGGCGTCCATGTCTCGGCGGTGCATGGCGAGTTCGCGCCGGAATTCCGCAGCCAGATCCAGGGGGCGGCGGAGGATCCGCGCTTCCATGCCACCGGCATCTCGCTGATCGCCCATCCGGTGAACCCGAACGTGCCGACGGTGCACATGAACACCCGTCTGGTGACCACGACGAAGATGTGGTTCGGCGGCGGTGCGGACCTGACGCCGATGCTCGACCGGCGCCGCACCCAGGCGGATCCGGACACGCTGGCCTTTCACGCGGCCATGCAGGCGGCCTGCGCGGCCCATCCGGTGGCCGACTATCCGCGCTTCCGGGCGTGGTGCGACACCTATTTCTTCCTGCCCCATCGCAATGAGCCGCGCGGCATCGGCGGCATCTTCTACGATCATCAGGACAGCGGCGACTTCGCCGCCGATTTCGCCTTCACCCGTGCCGTGGGCGAGGCCTTCCTGAGCGTCTATCCGCCCATCGTGCGCGCCAATCTCCAGGCCGGCTGGACCGAGGCGGACCGGGACGAGCAGCTCGTGCGCCGCGGCCGCTATGTGGAATTCAACCTGCTCCACGACCGCGGCACCATCTTCGGCCTGAAGACCGGCGGCAATGTTGCCTCGATCCTGTCGTCCCTGCCGCCGGTGGTGAAGTGGCCGTGAGGCCGGCGGCTCAGGCTTCGTCGCGCCAGTTGTCGTCGCGCCAGAGGGCGGCGAGGCCGGCCCGGTAGTCGGGAAAGGCGAGGGTCACGCCCAGGCTCTCGCGGATACGGCGGGCGCGCACCCGGCAGCAGGTGGCATAGAAGGAGCGGGCCATCGGCGAGAGGCGCGCGGTCTCGAAGGGCTCCTCGGGTGGCGGCGCCACGCCCATCAGGCTGGCGGCAAAGGTCACCACATCCTGGGGCGGGGCCGGATGGCCGTCGGCGACATCGAACAGGCCACCGGCCGTCTGGGCGATGGCGGCGCCCAGAACCGTGGCGATGTCGTCGACATGAATGCGGTTGAACACCTGACCGGGCTTCACGATCCGGTGGGCGGTGCCATCGGCGAGCTTCACGAAGGCATTGCGGCCCGGGCCATAGATTCCGGCCAGCCGGAAGATGCCGGCCGGCACCCGGGCGGCGGCGCCGAGCGCCAGCCAGTCATTTTCCGCCTTCACCC
This sequence comes from Hyphomicrobiales bacterium, assembly GCA_038242345.1. GTDB lineage: Bacteria > Pseudomonadota > Alphaproteobacteria > Rhizobiales > Segnochrobactraceae > JBBSSF01. Next base: position 914 of record JBBSSF010000454.1, on the reverse strand, counting down.
GGGCGGCCGAGCGGGCATTGGTCGGGCTCACCGGGGTGGTCTCGTCCACCCAGGCGCCATCGCGATGGCCATAGACGCCGGTGGTGGTGAGATAGCCCAGCCATTCGAGCCCCGGCGCGGCGGCGAGATCCGCCCCGTGACAGGCAAGCACCGGGTCCACGCCATCCCGCGGCGGGATCGATGACAGCACATGGGTGGCCGAGCGCAGGGCGGCGGTCAGCGCCGGCGTGCGGGTCTCGCCGTCGAAGGCGAGCCCCTGGGTGGCGCGCCGGGTCAGCGCCTCGGCCCGGGCCGGGTCGCGCACGGTCAGCGTCACATGGACCGGCCGCGGCAGACGGGCGAGAATCCGCCGCGCCGTGTAGCCATAGCCGAGGATCACCAGACGCATTCCGCTTCTCCGTTCGCCGGGTCAGCCGGCCTGCGATCTGTGCCCGGAGCGCCCGATGTTCCGCAGGCGCCGCGGATCGCCCCCGGGCGGGGCGCGAAGGCGCCGCGGTGGCGGATCGGGCGCGCGGGGCGCCGCACTCACGCTCGCGGCGCCAGCCCCTCGATGATGAACTGGTCGCTGCTCGCATCGCGGCAGCCGATGCCGGACAGCGCCGTCAGGCCGCCCAGGCCGTTGACCGTGGTGGCGAAGGAGCGGCATTCGCGCCCGTCGGGAGCGGGAAGCCGCACGACCTCGGTCACCCGTCCGGCCGATCCGGTGACGGGATTTTCCCACAGCGCCTCGCTGCCGACCACCGGCCGGGTGGTGGCGAGCGCCGCGCCGATGGCGGCGATGTCGGTGGCGGCCAGGGTCCCCGGCTTCGGATCGACCCCGGTGGCAAAGGGGCCGGGGGAGCCGGTCGGGAAGTCGTCCGGTTCGGTCAGGGAGCAGCCGCCGAGAAGCAGGGCACCGAGGGTCAGGCCACCGG
>JBBSSF010000453.1:0-3562 GCA_038242345.1 Hyphomicrobiales bacterium | reverse complement strand
TTCTTCAGGCGCTAAGGTGCGGTCAGCACTTCGTGCGGCAGGTATCATGTGGCCTGCGACCCGGCCGTGCGCCACAGGGGCTTCGGCCGCGCCATCGTGCGGGCGGCCGAGGACTGGCTGATCGCCCGGGGGGTCTGGAAGGTGCAGCTGATGGTGCGTGACACCAACACCCGCGTCGTGCCCTTCCATGAGAGGCTAGTCTACCAGGTGGAGCCGCGGGTGGTCATGAGCCGGCGCCTCGACGGCCGGAGCTGATCCGGCAGACGGCGGGCGGGCTCAGGCGTCCTCGTTCTCGGGCTCGCGCTCGGCGGGAGCGGCCGCGGGCGGGCTCTCGGGCTCGTCATCGGGCTCGTCCTCGTCCTGCCCCATGGCGGAGAGGTTGCGCTCGACCACACGCAAGAGCTTGCGCAGACGCCGGCGGTCCTTCTCGTCCAGCCCGGCGAGCGCTTCCTTTTCGAGGCGCTTCCAGATCCGTTCGATCTCGACCACGCGGGAGCGTCCCTCCTCGGTCAGATGGACCCGGGCCAGCCGGCCATCCGCCTCCGACGAGACGCGGCGCACCAGCCCCTGGGCGGAGAGGCGGGACACCATCTTGGTGACCGTCGGCGGCTGGACCGAAAGGCCGGCTGCAAGCTGGCTCATGGTCTGGCCGTCGAGATCTGCGAGGATCTTCAGCACCGCTTCCTGCCCCGGATGGAGGCCGATGCGGGCGAGATGCTGCCCGGACCGGGCGCGATGCGCCTTGGCGGCCTGGGCGAGACGGAAGGTGACGGTCTTGGCGTGGTTGAGGCTCATCGCAGGCCGGCTTTACCCGATCCGGGTGACGGCTTCGTGACGGTCGGACGGGCCGGTCGCCCCCGCCAGACCGGTCAGAACCGCCTCAGTGCGGTCGCGACGGACTTCAGATAGCGCGTCCGGGAGGCCGGCGTCGAGGAATCCATCTGATAATGGGCCAGATAGAGCGTCCGGCAGGCCGGATGGCACAGCACCCGCAGGCCGCGCATGATGATGCGCCGGCCGGGCTCGCCCACCAGCTTGGACACCCACCAGGTTGCGCCGCAGGTGGTGACGACGCCGAGCCGGGAGATGTTGTGCAGGTTGGCCCGCCCCATCGCCGCCTTTTCGCTCGGGATGGTGAAGGTGGCATAGGGCACGAACACCCGCTCGATCCAGCCCTTCAGCATGGCCGGCGGGGCGAACCACCAGGTGGGATAGACGAACACCAGGGTATCGCACCACAGAAGCTCGTCCAGATAGTCGCGGACGGGAACCTCGTTCTCCCCCTGCACATGATAGCCGCGCCGCTCGTCGGCATTCATGACGGGATTGAAGCCTTCGGCATAGAGGTCGCGCAGGTGGACCTCGGCGCCGCGATTCCGCAGGGCGGTCACCACCTGGTCGCGGACCGCGGCGTTGAAGCTTTCGGGACAGGGATGGGCGAAGATGACAAGCGCGCGCATCTAAGAATCCGGATGCGGAAGGCCACCCGCGGCCACCATAGGTCGCGGGTTCGGGCGGGCAGAAGCCGGCCTGTTCAGGGGGGCGGCGCAACGCTACCCCCGGTCTGCGAATACCGGAAGCAAATCCTGTACGCGAACCGGGGCCGCGTCACCCGAACTGCTCCCGCGGCCGGCGGATACCGCCCGGGCCGTCCGGCATCGGAGATCAGAAGCGCTCCATCACCTCGGTCACCCTGGCCAGGAAAGTGGCGCGGGTCTCCGGGGTCGAGCGGTTCATGTCATAATGGGCGAGATAGCTCACCGGCGCACCGGGCTTGATGGTGACGCGCAGCACCCGGCTGGTCACCTTGCGCGGCGGATCGCCGGCAAGCAGCGCCCGCACCCGCGATCCGCCATAGGTGGTGACGGTCACGAGCTTGCGGATGTTGTGCAGGCAGGGCCGCACCTTGCCATCCTGCATCCGGAAGGACACGCCCGGCAGGAACACCCGGTCGAAGAAGCCCTTCAGCATGGCCGGATAGCCGAAATTCCACACCGGGTGGACCATCACCATGGCTTCGGCATCCAGCACCCGCTGGACATAGCTGTCGACGGGACCGCGGTTGTGCTCCAGATCATGGTAGCCCATCCGCTCGGAGCGGCTGAGCACGGGATTGAAGCCCTCGGCATAGAGGTCGCAGTCATCGACATCATGGCCCTTGAGGCGCAGGGTCTCGACAACGCGGGTGTGGAGCGCCGAGACGAAACTCGTCTCGACCGGATGGGCATAGAGAACGAAAACGCGCATGGGGGTCAGGATCGGATCCGGTTGCGGCGACGGACGGCGTCGGCTTCCGCCTGCCGCAGGGGCAGCCGGATCCTCCGGTCGTCCGGAATAGCGGTTGCGTCCGTCGCTCGCGACCAACCGCTCCTGTCGATGCCTGTCCGGAGATCGGACGCTGAAGAAGTGCCCCCGCACCCGTCTGGGAGGCAGACGGCCCGGGGACGCTACCGGGTCACGAGCGGCTCCGTATACACTATCGTCCGGATCGGCGGCTCTGGCGAGAGCAAATTTCGGGCGCCGGCTGCCCAACTGCCCGGCGGCAACAGGGAGGCGAGCCATGCTCGATGCCATCCACCATGTGGCGGTGATCGCCTCCGACTATGAGCGCTCGAAGGCGTTCTATGCCGGCCTTCTCGGCCTGCCGGTCATCCGCGAGGTCTGGCGGGCGGAGCGGCAGTCCTGGAAATGCGATCTGGCGATCGGCACGGCCCAGATCGAGCTGTTCTCCTTTCCCGATCCGCCGCCCCGGCCGTCGACCCCGGAAGCCTGCGGCCTGCGGCATCTGGCCTTTGCGGTGGCGGCCCTTGCGCCGGTGATCGCCCGGCTGGAGGCGGCCGGCGTCGCGGTGGAGCCGGTGCGCACCGACCCCCACACCGGCCGGCGCTTCACCTTCTTCCGCGATCCCGACGACCTGCCGCTGGAACTCTACGAGACCGGCCCGGCCTGAGCCTGTTTCCCGGGCCGAACGACCTGCGCCGCCGGCGACACGCTGCCGCTCCTGTGGTGCCGGGCGCCCTCCTCGCCGGCGCGGCCGCAGACGGGATGCAGACGCGCCTCGACGGGACGGAGCGGCAGCCGGAGGCCGGCGGGCGGGGCCGATCCGCCCGCCGGAGAAGAAAAATGCGTCCCGGGACCCGACTTCCCGTCCGGTTGCCGGGGATAGGGCATTCGCATTTGCCCGGCGCTGGTATAAGAGCAGGCCGGAACGGGAACGCGCGTGTGGACGACCACCCGGCCCGCGACTGCGCTATCTGGAGAGACGAGGCCCATGAGCAATCGCATGTGGGGCGGCCGGTTCGCCACCGGCCCCGACGCCGTGATGGAGGAAATCAACGCCTCGATCGACTTCGACCGCCGTCTCTATGCCCAGGACATCAGAGGCTCGCGGGCGCATGCCGCCATGCTCGCGGCCCGCGGGATCCTGACGGCCGAGGACGCCGCGGCCATCGATGCCGGCCTCGTCACCGTCAAGGGCGAGATCGAAAACGGCCAGTTCACCTTCTCCCGCGGCCTGGAAGACATCCACATGAACGTGGAGTCGCGGCTGGCCGAGCTGATC
>JBBSSF010000452.1:0-3564 GCA_038242345.1 Hyphomicrobiales bacterium | reverse complement strand
GGAGCGTGGATTGAAACAGCGCTCGCCGCACCAGCCGGAACACGTACACCAGGTCGCTCCCTCACGGGAGCGTGGATTGAAACCGCCGCCGGAGCGGCTGCGAGAGGGCCCAAGCCCTGTCGCTCCCTCACGGGAGCGTGGATTGAAACCGGAGCCGCGCAGCAGGCCCGGGTGGCGTCGATCGTCGCTCCCTCACGGGAGCGTGGATTGAAACGAGTCCGGCCTGACCGAGGCCGAGCTGGCCGCGCGTCGCTCCCTCACGGGAGCGTGGATTGAAACGAGGCCGGGTTGACCGAGGCCGAGCTTGTCGCGCGTCGCTCCCTCACGGGAGCGTGGATTGAAACCCGTTTGAAGAAACGTCCCTCTTCCACGGCGATGGGGAGGGCGCCTGGCGTCGTGCGCTCCGATGCCTTCAGGAACTCCACGGCAGCGATCCGGCCTTCCGCATCGAAATCGAGCATGACACCGGGCGCAACCTCTTCCGTATCTTCGATCCGACCTTCGGCGAGGCGGACGAAGAGGGCATCGGCTTCGGGATCATATCGGACCTTCATCGGCGGCGGCCCCTGTCAAGGAAGGCCGCGATGATCCGCACGGCGTCCGGTTCCTGTGCATAGACCACGCGCAGCCCCCTGCCGTCGCGCTCCGGGATTGCCCGGAATGCCCCGGGGAGCGCGCCGGGTCGGCCGGATCCGGTTCCCGGATTTCCGGGCCGTCGACCATCCGCTTCCCCTACTCCGGGAGAAGCTGGCGCTCGTCCACCATCAAGTGCATGGCGCGGGAATATGATACCAGGCGCACGAAGTGCTGACCGCACCGCGCGCCTGAAGATCAGCAGATTTTCCATATGCCCCAATGGCATGGAAAATCTGTACCGGAATACCAAAGAGTCCTTTTCAAGGATCTTTGGCATGAATTGGGGGCCATCAGCAGCGGCCAGTCTCCACGAGATCCCTGGCCGGCATCCGATAGGGCGACCGAGGGGCGACGAATCGCGTCGGAAGCCATCCCTTCAGGAGGGATGGCGATCCCAAGGATCGCCAATTCCAGATTTCACAGAAAAATCAAGAATTTGAGAGCAAGGTGGTGGAGGAGGTATCCGCCATCATAGCGCTGTATAACGTCGTCTCCCGTCGAATAACCCAAGCGAATCCGGTGTCTTCGGCAATCGGAGTGTCGCCACCCGTCGTCTCCAATCGCTTTCCATGGTATATTTTATGGTGGGTGTTTTGGGGGGTGTGAAATGCCGAGGCAGGCGGACGAACTCTCCGCCATCGCGGTGAAGCGGCTGACGCATCCCGGCGGCAAGGGGAACCACCTCGTCTTCGTGGGTGGCGTCGCGGGGCTGGCGCTGCAACTTCTTCCCGGCGGTGGCCGGACATGGATCCTGCGCACCGTCGTGGGCAAGAGGCGCCGCGAGATCGGACTTGGGGGATACCCCGAAGTGTCCCTTGCTGACGCCCGGGCCAAGGCGCGCGCCCTGAAGGCAGAGATCGCCAAGGGCGCCGATCCCGTCGAGGAGCGCAAGGCGGCCCGGGGCGCGCTGATGGCATCGCAGCACCGGGGCCTGCTCTTCAAGGACGCTGTTGACGCCTTCCTCGCGAATCGGACTGCTGGCTTCAAGAACGAGAAGCATAAGTATCAGTGGCGCGCGACCCTCGACACCTATGCGGGACCGGTGATCGGCGACATGACCGTCGGCGCCATCGGGGTTGCCGACGTGCTCCGGGTGTTGGAACCCATCTGGACCACGAAGACGGAAACCGCCTCGCGCCTTCGTGGCCGGATCGAAGCGGTGCTCGCATGGGCGACGGTTGCCGGGCACCGGAACGGCGAGAACCCCGCGCGCTGGCGGGGCAATCTCGCGATGCTCCTGGCGAAGCCCACGAAGGTGGCGACGGTGGTGCATCAGCCGGCCGTTGCCCTGGCGGATGCACCGGCATGGTTCGCCAGCCTGCGCAAGCGGGGTGGCTCATCGGCCCGGGCGCTCGAGTTCGCTGTTCTCACGGCAGCCCGCTCCGGCGAAGTCCGCCTCGCGACATGGGGGGAAGTGGACCTTGGCCGCGCGCTTTGGACGATCCCGGGCAGCCGCATGAAGATGGGCGCCGATCACCGCGTGCCGCTATCAGGCCCGGCCGTTGCCATCCTCAGGGGCCAGCCCGTGATGGAAGGCTCGCCCTACATCTTTGCGGCACCGAAGGGCGGGGCGCTGTCCGACATGGCCCTGTCGGCTGTCATGAGGAAGATGCATCAGGCGGAACTGGACGCTGGCCGCAAAGGGTGGCTGGATCCGCAAACGGGCCGGCCGGCGGTGCCGCACGGACTGCGCTCGACCTTCAGGGATTGGGCGGCCGAGACGGGCGTGCCCCGGGACATGGCTGAAATCGCCTTGAGCCATGCCAGCGGCAGCGATGTGGAGCGGGCTTACCGGCGGACGGACATGCTCGAACGTCGCCGCGAGGTGATGGCGGCATGGGCTGGCTTCCTCAGGAGATAAAATACTCCAAGGTCAAATTTTTTTCGGACAAATCGGACATGTGAGCGCAAGTAGCGCAACGTATTGCGTACATATCTCGTTGAGTTGCGAGCAATGCATTGATTTTAAATGCAATTTTAGCAATAGGCATGACGGTCTGAAAAACCGCCGCACACTTTGGCTGAATCATTAAAAATATCTTATTGTTATCAATATGTTATGGATTGTTACTCATAGCAGGAAAATGAGCTTTTCCAATAAGATATTGTAGTTATTGACATTTTGTGTCGGCACATTGCGCTTGGCGATGAACTATTATTTTAATGTCGCCATCCACCGAACGAAAATGGATGCGCGATGAAGCGATCAAATAAAGTCGCCCTCCCCATTGAAACGCCGACTGAACGCTATCTCAGCGCGAAGGATGTTGCAGACCGCTATAGCGTTCATCAGGCGTCTGTCTGGGGGTGGGCGAAAGACGATGAATGCTTTCCGAAGCCTGTGAAGCTGTCCGGTCGCTGCACACGGTGGAAGCTCTCGGATCTTCTCGCGTGGGAGCGGAACCGGGAGACCGCGGCGTGATGGGGGCGGACAAAAGCTCTGAAACGGTGGGCGCAGCACCGACACCACCCCCAAAACCCTGCCGGGAGAGGTTTTGGGGGTGGGGGTGCCCCCCATTTCCGGCAAATTCAGTCGGCGCCCCGGAGCTTCACGCCCCCCTCAAGGAACTCGACACCGGCTTCCTCAAGGGCGCGGCGGATGGCCTCTTCATTCGCAGCCGTCATGCTCACCGCTCCGTCGCCTCCCTCGGCCCGGCGAACTGTTGCGACCCCGACCTTCGCGGCCGTCGCCAGATCCTCGGCACGCCATCGAATGAGAGCTCGTGCCGCCCGAAGCTGCGCGCCGGTGATATGTGCCATATCGTTTGATCGCCTGTTGATCGCTGCGCCGTCATGTGATATCCCGCATATCACATGAGCTAAGTCTCATCAACGAGGACAATAAAATGACGACGGACACCATTCCGGCGGACGCCCGGACTCTGCCTGACGACACCGAACGTCAGAAGCATATCGCAAGTCTTGTCT
>JBBSSF010000451.1:0-3575 GCA_038242345.1 Hyphomicrobiales bacterium | reverse complement strand
GGGCGCCTTCCAGCACCGGCTGGCTGGCGGCGCGCGCCTCCGCGGCGGTGCGCCCGGGCCCGGGCGCGAACACCACCTCGCTGCGGGCGCCGACCCGCGCCACATGCCAGGACCGCCCGGCCGCCGCGATCGCTGACCGCAGACCGGCCTCGATCCGGTCGGCCCCGGCGGTCATGCGGGCCTAGGTGTCGGCGGTGTGGATCTCGGTGAGGGCCGCCTTCAGGCAGGCGAGCTGAAGCGCACTGCCGGTCAGCGTGGTGCCGATGCCGGAATGGCCATGGGCCGGACTGGCGGCGCGCACCGCCCGGAAGCGGTCGGCCAGGTCGGCCGTCATGCCCCAGACGGCGCAGGGCACGCCGCCGGCCACCGCCTTGCCGGCCACGAACAGGTCCGGATGCAGGCCATGCACCCGGGCATAGCCGCCGGGGCCGGAGGAGAGAGTGTGGGTCTCGTCCAGCAGCAGCAGGGTGCCCGTGCGCGCCGTTTCCGCCCGCAGGAACTCCAGAAAGCCCGGATCCGGCAGGATCATGCCGCAATTGGTCATCACCGGCTCGGCCAGCACCACGGCGATGTCGCCGTCCGCGAGAGCCGCCGACAGGGCCGCCCGGTCGTTGAACGGGATCGCCACCGTGGTGGCGCCGGTGTCGACCACCTGACCGAGAAGGCTGGCCCGGGCGACCGTTCGCCCGTCCGCGGTGAGGTCGACGAGGGTGTCGTCGACGGCGCCATGATAGCAGCCGTCGAAGACGAGGATCCGGCGGCGCCCGGTGACGGCCCGGGCAAGCCGGATCGCGAACCGGTTGGCATCGGAGGCCGTGGTCGCGATCTGCCAGAAGGGCAGGCCGAAGCGGGCGGCCAGCAGCCGGCCGACGGGGTCCGCATCGGCCGAGGGCAGCATGAAGGCGAGGCCCCGGGTGCCGACTTCCGACAGGGCCCGCAGCACCGGCGCCGGCCCGTGGCCGAACAGGGCGGCGGTGTCGCCCAGGCAGAGGTCGACGATCTCGTTGCCGTCGATGTCGGTGAGGTGGCAGCCCTCCGCCCGGGCGATCACCAGCGGCACCGGGGCCGGCCAGTCGAGCATCCAGTGCAGGGGCACCCGGTCGAGAAAGCCGGTGTCGGACGGGGCTGCGGCCTGGGCCCGCTGGCGCTGCCGGCAGGCCAGATAGCGTTCCGCCTCCTGCCGGGCGAGCCGCTCCGCCGCCCGCGCCGCTGCCGTCTCCGTCGCTGCCGTCACGTCGCTCTCCCGTCCGTCCGATGCCATCGGATCCCAAGGGGGTCCCAAGGGCGGGCAGAGTGGCATCGGCCCGGATTCGGCGCAATCGTGATTACAAATGAAGGCGGCGGGCGATCAGGGAAACAGCGTGACGCAGACCCGGTCGCGGCCGTTGTGCTTGGCCTCGTAGAGCTGCTGGTCGGCGGTGGCGAGGAACTCGGTGATGGTGATCGCGGTGGAGGGGAACACCGCGCAGCCGCCGATGGAGACCGTCACATGATCGGTGACGGTGGAGAAGGCATGGGGGATGGCGAGGCTGGCGACGGCGGCGCGCAGCTGCTCGCCGACGAGGGCGGCGCCTTCGGTGTAGGTGACCGGCAGGATGCAGCCGAATTCCTCGCCGCCATAGCGGGCGATCACGTCGGTGGCGCGGGCGAGCCCATGGGAGAGGGCGCCGGCCACCCGTTTCAGGCACTCGTCGCCGGCCAGATGGCCATAGCCGTCATTATAGGGCTTGAACAGGTCCACATCGATCATGAGGAGGGCGAGGGGATCGTTCTGGCGCTGGCAGCGCAGCCATTCCCGTTGCAGGCACTCGTCGAACAGGCGGCGGTTGGCGATGCCGGTGAGGCCGTCGACATTGGACAGCCGCTCCAGGAGGTCGCGCTGCCGGCGCAGCTCCAGATGGTTGCGCACCCGGGCGCGCACGACGGGCGAGGAGAAGGGCTTGGTGATGTAGTCGATGGCGCCGAGCCACAGGCCGCGCTCCTCGTCCTCTTCCTTGGAGAGGGAGGTGAGGAAGATGACCGGGATGGCGCGGGTGCGCGGATCGGCCTTGAGGCGGCGGCAGACCTCGAAGCCGTTCATGCCGGGCATCAGGATGTCGAGCAGGATCAGGTCCGGCTGATGCTCGATGGCCAGCCGGATGGCTTCCTCGCCATTGCTGGTGGTGAGAGTGTTGCACTCCTCCTCCAGGATGGTGCTGGCGAAGGCGATGTTGACGGGCAGGTCGTCGACGATCAGGACGGTCTGGCGGGCTGATGGCATGGGAGCCTCACGGGGCCGGCAGGAACCGGTCACGCACGGCCTGGAGGCTCTGCGTGCCCGTTGTGACGATCTCGGCGGCTGCCTGGGTCGACTGGGTCACTTCCCGGTTCTGGGCAGCTTCGTTCAGCAGGCGCCCGAGGGCCGACAACCGGACCAGGCCGAAATTTCCGGTGGTCGAGATCAGGTCATGGGCTTCCTGGCGCAGGGAGTCGAAGTCCAGCCGCTCGGCGGACAGACGGATGCGCTCGATGCGGGCCTCGCAGTCGGTGAGGAACAGGTTCACCAGGCTGCGGAACCGCTCCGGCGTGGCCGACTGGCCGAGGCGCGCGAGCGGCAGCTCGTCGAGAAGGCCGGAAATGGGCACCGGCGGCGGGGCCTGTTCGGGCAGGTCGAAACGCGGCGCGGCCGCCCAGCGGGCGGTGGTGGCCAGCAGCTTCTCCATGTCCACCGGCTTGGTCAGATAGTCGTCCATGCCGGCGTCGCGGTAGATCTGCTCCATGCCGCTCATGGCGTTGGCGGTCAGCGCGACGATGGGCACCCGGCTGCGCGGGCCATCCAGCGCGCGGATGCGCCGGGTCGCCTCCAGCCCGTCCACCGTGGGCATCTGGACGTCCATCAGCACCAGATCGAAGGGCACGCGCGTCACCGCATCGACGGCTTCCGCGCCATCAGCCACCAGCACGACCGTGTAGCCGGCCTGTTCCAGCATGGTGGCTGCCACCTGCTGGTTGATGAGATTGTCCTCGGCCACCAGCACCCGCTGGCCCTGTCCCCGCCGGGCGGGCGTGGGGGGCGGCGCGGTCGGCCGCAAGGCCGGCGCGGGGCTGGTGCGCGGCAGGCCGAAGGCCTCGGCGACAGAATCCGTCAGGTCCTCGCCGCGCACGGGCTTGGTCAGCACCTGCACCAGCCGCGGATCGTCGAGCGGCACCGGCCCGACGCCGATCGGCACCGTCAGCACCAGCGGGGTGTCCGGCGGCAGGAGCGCACCGAAGCCTTCCGAGAAGGGCACGTCGGCCGGGCAGAGGCCGCTGTCCAGGAGCACGGCATCATGACGGGCCCGGCGCAGCATCCGCGCCGCCTCGTCCAGGCTGGCGGCGCTGTCCACCCGGGCGCCGAGGGCGCGCAGGGTCTCCTCCAGCATGCGGCGCGAGAACACGCCGCGCTCGACGACCAGCAGCCGGCGGCCGGTGAGATCGGCGGCCGGCGCCCGCGGAATGCCATCCCGCGGCAGCGGCACGGAGAAGGAGAAGGTGGAGCCACGGCCGGGCTCGCTGGAGACGTCGATCCAGCCGCCCATCAGCTCCAGGGTTTCCCG